>JBHWTG010000063.1:0-4560 GCA_043427735.1 Tsuneonella sp.
GCACTGGCGATCGCGGCGCTGGCGGCGGGGAGCGCGGTGGCGCCGACGCTGGCCGCATTGGAGGCGCACCTGCTGCAGGCCGGGTTCGACAGGCTCGATTACGCCGCGCTGGCGGATGCCGAGACCCTCACCGCCGTGCCCGCGCTGGGCGATCGGCCCGCCCGCCTGCTCGTCGCCGCGCGGATCGGCGGCACGCGGCTGATCGACAATATGGCGGTCGAGCGACCCACCGGCACGCCCTGAGGTTGCCGGCGATGGTGCCGCCTCCCGGATCGGCCCAAGGGCAGCATCCTCGCAGGCTCAGCACGAGCGGGGGCCCGAAGCGGCGCTGCTGCATTCGGCAGGGAGGCCTGGAGCGGGTAAGGGGAATCGAACCCCTCTAGCCAGCTTGGAAGGCTGGAGCATTACCACTATGCTATACCCGCTCGGCCGGCTGCCGCTTGCCACGCGGCGGCGGTGGCCGTCAATGCCCGGGAAAAGCCATCAGCGCATCGACCGCGAGGCCCGCGGCGCGCAGCCGCGCCGCGCCGCCGAGATCGGGCAGGTCGATCACGAACAGCGCGCAGCCGACCTCCGCGCCCGCGCGGCGCAGCAACTCGGTGGCGGCCAGTGCGGTGCCGCCGGTGGCGATCAGATCGTCGACGATGGCGATCCGCTGGCCTTTGGGAACCGCGCCAGGATCGATCTCGAGCCGGTCGCCGCCGTATTCGAGCGCGTAGTCGATGCCGATCGTGGGCACCGGCAGCTTGCCCGGCTTGCGCACCGGCACGAAACCGATCCCGAGCTGCGCCGCCACCGCCGCCCCGAAGATGAACCCGCGCGCCTCCATCCCGGCGATCGCTTCGGCGCCGGCGACGTCCGCGCGCTCGGCGAGGTGGCGCACCGCCGCGCGCAGGCCGGGGCCGTGCGCGACGAGGGTGGTGATGTCACGAAACAGAACGCCCGGTGCCGGGAAGTCCGGCACCGGGCGTACGAGAGCCTTGAGCTCGGCGGGGCTCATGCCCGCTCGCTCGATCAGGCGCGCTTCCTCGGCTTGATCGCGGCCCAGACCTGGTTCTTCGCCAGCCATGCGAGGATGGTGGCGAACAGCAGGAAACCGAGCACCGGCCAGCCGACCTGGGTGCGCTTCACTTTCTTGGGCTCGGCGGTCCAGGTGAGGAACGCGGCGACATCCTTCGACATCTGATCGACCGTCGGTGCAGGCTGGCCCGCGGCATAGGTCACCTGCCCCGTCTGGGTCAGCGGCGGCGCCATGGCGATGTTGAGGTTGGCGAAGTACGGATTGAAGTACGTATTGGGCGGGGTGGCGAACTCGGGGAATTCCTCCTTCACCCGCTTGCCGTCGATGCTGAAGGTGTCGACGTTGCGATAGCCGGTGAGCAGCGAATAGACGTAGTTCGATCCGTCGTGCCGCGCCTTGGTCATCAGCGACAGGTCGGGCGGCACGGCGTTGTTGTTCGCCGCCGCCGCCGCGACCGCGTTGGGATAGGGCGAGGGGAAGTAGTCGGTCGGCAGGCCCGGGCGAGTGTTCGCTTCGCCGGTGGCGGCATCGATCCCGGGCACCTGGAAGCCGGCAGCGATCGCCTTCACCTCGGCTTCGGAATAGCCGAGCGCGGTCAGGTCGCGGAAGGCGACGTAGCGCAAGCCGTGGCACGCCGCGCAGACTTCCTTGTAGACCTGCAGACCCCGCTGGAGCTGCGCTTCGTCCCAGGTCCCGAAGGGTCCGTCGGATTGCAGCCCCGCCTTGCGCGGGTGGAGGTGAAACTCGTGCTCGGCGGTCGGCTCCTTGAGCCGGCCTTCGGAGAGCACAGTGGCCACCCCGTTGCCGAGGCCCCACAGCGCAGCCACCGCGAAGAACAGGCCGGCGAGAATTCCGATCAAGCGGATCATTGTCGTGTTTTCCCTAAGACCTGTTCACACGCCGACCGGCTCGGCGTTCTCGCCGAGCACCGCGGCTTTGTCCTCACCGAGCACTGCCTCGGTGATCGAATACGGCAGCGGCTCGGGCCGCTCGACCATCGAGACGATCGGCAGGATCACCAGGAAGTGCAGGAAGTAATACGCGGTCGCGATCTGGCTGAGCATCACGTAGGGCTCTTCGGCCGGCGCGCCGCCGGCCCAGAACAGCACCGCCATCGCCGGAATCAGCCCGAACCAGAAGAACTTGCGAAACAGCGGGCGGTAGTGGCCGCTGCGCACCGGCCCTTTGTCGAGCCAGGGCAGGAAGAACCACAGCAGGATCGCGCTGAACATCGCCAGCACGCCCATCAGCTTCGCCGGAATGAAGAAGAAGTCCGCCGTGAACGCGCGCAGGATCGCGTAGAACGGCCAGAAATACCACTCGGGCACGATGTGCGCGGGGGTCGAGAGCGGGTTGGCTTCGATGTAGTTGTCCGGGTGCGCGAGGTAGTTCGGCAGCAGGAACAGCAGCGTGCAGAACACCAGCAGGAACACGCCCAATCCGAACCCGTCCTTGGCGGTGTAATACGGGTGGAACGGGATCGTGTCGCTCTCGCTCTTCACCTCTACCCCGGTGGGATTCGACGAGCCCGGGATGTGCAGCGCCCAGATGTGCAGGATCACCGCGCCGGCGATCACGAACGGCAGCAGGTAATGCAAGGAGAAGAACCGGTTCAACGCGGCGTTGTCGGGCGCGTAGCCGCCCAGCAGCCAGATCTGGATCGGCTCGCCGATCAGCGGGATCGCGCCGAACAGCCCGGTGATGACCTTGGCGCCCCAGAAGCTCATCTGCCCCCACGGCAGCACGTAGCCCATGAACCCGGTGGCCATCAGCAGCAGGAAGATGACCACCCCGATCAGCCAGACCATCTCGCGCGGGGCCTTGTAGCTGCCGTAGAAGAACCCGCGGAAGATGTGCAGGTAGATCACCGCGAAGAACATGCTCGCGCCATTCGCGTGGGCGTAGCGCAGCATCCAGCCCCAGTTGACGTCGCGCATGATGTGTTCGACCGAGCCGAATGCGACCGCGGCGTTGGCCGCGTAGTGCATCGCCAGGACCACGCCGGTGACGATCTGCAGCACCAGGCAGAAGCCGGCGAGCACGCCGAAGTTCCACATGTAGTTGAGGTTGCGCGGCACCGGGTAGCCGGCGCCGACCGCGTTGTAGACGAGGCGCGGCAGCGGCAGCTTCTCGTCGAAGAAGCGCGCGACCGGATTTTTCGGCTCGTAGTGCTTGGCCCAGGGGAAGCTCATCGTTTCGCTCTCTCTCGCCTCAGCCGATCTTGACCACGGTGTCGGACGTGAACTCGTACTCCGGCACTTCGAGATTGGTCGGCGCCGGGCCTTTGCGGATGCGCGCCGCGGTATCGTAGTGCGAGCCGTGGCACGGGCAGAAGTATCCGCCGAACTCGCCCTTCACCTCGCCCTCGGCCGCGCCCAGCGGCACGCAGCCAAGGTGGGTGCACACGCCCATGGTGACGAGCAGGTCCTCGTGCCCTTCCTTGGTCCGCTCGGCGAGCGTCTGCGGATCGCGCAGGGAGCCGACGTTGACCGCGTTCGCGGCCTGGATTTCCGCCGGGGTCAGCCGGCGGACGAACAGCGGCTGCTTGCGGAACACGGCCTTGATCGCCTGGCCCGGCTGGATCGCCGAGACATCGACTTCGGTGCTGCTCTCGGCAAGCACGTCGGCCGAGGGAGCCATCTGGCTGATCAGCGGATAAAGCACGGCGAGCCCGCCGGTGCCCGCGGCGGCGACCGCCGCGACGTTGATGAAGTCGCGCCGCCGGATCCCGTCGTCGTGAGCCGGCGAGGCCCCCGGAATCGCGTCGCCAGTCGTTTCAGCCATCAGCCGTGCCTTGCCTTCGCGAATGCGCCCGCCCGAACAGGGGGCAACCAAGATGTGCAACCGGGCGGTGCGAGAACGAAGCGGGGCCCCTGTCTGCGCGGTTCACCCGAGCGCCGCCAAGCGCCCCGAGGTGCCGGTTTGCGGCGCGCATAGACGCTGATCGGCAGGTTGCCAACCGCGTTTGTGGCGGTTTCAAGGGGCAGTTCAGGCCATGCCCACGAGCGACAGCTGGCGGCCGTACGCCACCTCGCCGCGGTGCGTCGCGCGGCGGTAGGAATAGAATGCCGCCGGCTCGGCATACGTGTCGCGCGCGAGCATCTCGACCGTTCGCACCCCCGCGTCGGCGAGGCGCGCGGCGACGAAGCCGGCGAGGTCGAACTGCCAACGGCCTGGACGCCCGGCGGCGAAGAACCGCGCGTCTCGCTCGCCGAACCGGGCGCGGAACCCGCCGTCCACCTCGTAGGATTGCTGGGCGATGCACGGGCCGACCGCAGCGGCGATCCGCGCGGGCTGGGCACCGAGCGCGGCCATCGCCGCCACGGTGCTGGCGATCACCCCCGCGTGCGCGCCCTTCCACCCGGCGTGCGCCGCGCCCACTACCCCGGCCGCGCGATCGACGAGGAGCACCGGCGCGCAATCGGCGGTGAGCACGCCGAGGAGCACCCCGGGCCGGTCGGTAACGATCGCGTCGGCCGGGGGCCACTCGTCGTCGCCCCACGGCTCGGCGAGGGTGACGACATCCGCCGAATGGATCT
>JBHWTG010000064.1:0-3320 GCA_043427735.1 Tsuneonella sp.
CTGCGGCTCCGCAGCCGGCCGCCGCGGCCGCTCCGACGGCTCAGGCCCCCACCGCCGAAGCGCCGGCCGCCGACATGGCGGGCGCGGTGAAGTCGCCGATGGTGGGCACCGTCTACCTCACTCCCGAGCCCGGCGCGCAGCCCTTCGTGAAGGTCGGCGACAAGGTCACGCCAGGCCAGACGCTGCTGATTATCGAGGCGATGAAGGTGATGAACCCGATCGCCGCCGACAAGGCCGGAACGGTCGCGGCGATCCTGGTCGAGAACGCCCAGCCGGTCGAATACGACCAGCCGCTGGTGGTGATCGGGTAGCCGCCACGATGCCGATAACCCGCATCCTCATCGCCAACCGCGGCGAGATCGCGCTGCGCATCCACCGGGCCGCGCACGAGATGGGCATCGAGACAGTGGCGGTCCATTCGACCGCCGATGCCGACGCGATGCACGTCCGCCTCGCCGACCACGCGGTGTGCATCGGCCCGCCGCCGGCCGCCGACAGCTACCTCAACGTCGCGGCGATCATCTCGGCCGCCGAGATCGCCCACGCCGACGCGATCCACCCCGGCTACGGCTTCCTCAGCGAAAACGCCAAGTTCGCCGAGATCGTCGAGGCGCACGGAATCACCTGGATCGGCCCCAAGCCCGAGCACATCGTGACGATGGGCGACAAGGTCGAGGCCAAGCGCACCGCGGGCAAGCTGGGCCTGCCGCTGGTGCCGGGAAGCGACGGTGCGGTGTCCGACATCGAGGAGGGCCGCCGCATCGCCGCCCAGATCGGCTATCCGGTCATCATCAAGGCCGCCTCGGGCGGCGGCGGGCGCGGCATGAAGGTCTGCGAGAGCGAGGACATGCTCGAGAGCCTGATGCAGCAGGCCGGCAGCGAGGCCAAGGCCGCATTCGGCGACGCCACGGTCTATATCGAGAAATACCTCGGCAACCCGCGCCACATCGAGTTCCAGGTGTTCGGTGACGGGCGGGGCAACGCGGTGCACCTCGGCGAGCGCGACTGCTCGCTCCAGCGGCGCCACCAGAAGGTGCTCGAGGAAGCGCCCTCCCCCATCATCACCCCCGAGGAGCGCGCGCGGATGGGCGGGGTGTGCGCGAAGGCGATGGCCGACATGGGCTATCGCGGCGCGGGCACGATCGAGTTCCTGTGGGAGAACGGCGAGTTCTACTTCATCGAGATGAACACCCGGCTCCAGGTCGAGCATCCGGTGACCGAGATGATCACCGGGATCGACCTGGTGCGCGAGCAGATCCGCATCGCCGACGGCAAGGACCTGTCGTGCAAGCAGGAGGACATCGAGTTCAAGGGCCACGCGATCGAATGCCGCATCAACGCCGAGGACCCGTGGACTTTCGCCCCCTCGCCCGGCCTGGTCAAAGCGTATCACGCGGCCGGCGGCATGCACGTGCGCGTCGATTCTGGGCTCTACGCGGGCTACCGCATCCCGCCATACTACGACAGCATGATCGCCAAGCTGATCGTCTACGGCCGCACCCGTGAGCGCTGCATCATGCGCCTCAAACGCGCGCTCGAGGAGATGGTCGTCGAGGGCGTCAAGACCAGCATCCCCCTGCACCAGGAACTGCTGCGCCAGGACGACGTGCTGAGCGGCGACTACTCGATCAAGTGGCTCGAGGATTGGTTGCGGGAGCGGGAGGGCTGATCACTTGTTCGAAAGCGAATCCGGCGGCGCGCGCTTCGGCCATCACTTGTTCGCCGGTTAGCTTGGGATGATCGGTCGAGGTGTCACACCACGCCGACTTCTCGTCGACGAAGATTTCCCGCTCGATGCCGAATCCATCGGCGTCCGAGAACAATCCGGCAAGAAAGCTGCGATTTCCGGTCGGAAGAAAGCGGAACCAAAGATTGCTGCCGCAAGTGGTGCAGAACGCGCGCTCGGCCCAACTGCTGGAGCGGAAGACGGTGATCGCCTCCTCGCCCTCAATGGTAAAGCTCTCTCCCGTCAGCGCGGCATAGAAGGCACCACCCCAGCGGCGGCACATGCGGCAGTGACACAACTCGACGTGATGTTTGGGCCGTCTGACGGCGATCCGGACGCCGCCGCAGAGGCAGTGGCCGACAATCTGCTCGGCGTCGCGTTCGTCGGCCATGAGCGCCTACTCCAGCGGAACCCCCGGCTCCTGCTTTGCCGTGCGGATCGTCAGGCTCGTCTTGACGCTGTCGACGTTGGGCGCCGGGGTCAGCTTGCTGGTGAGGAATTCCTGGAAGCTCTGCAGATCGCGGCTGACGATCTTGAGGATGAAGTCGATCTCGCCGTTGAGCATGTGGCACTCGCGCACCTCGGGCAGCGCGCGCATATGGTCCTCGAATTCGCGGAGGGCACTTTCGGCCTGGCTCTTGAGGCTGACCATCGCGAACACGGTGATCGCAAAGCCGAGCTTCGAGGGGTCGAGGTCGGCATGGTAGCCGCGGATCACCCCCGCTTCCTCGAGGCTGCGGACTCGGCGCAGGCACGGCGGCGCGGTCAGCCCCACGCGGCTCGCCAGCTCGACGTTGGTCACGCGCCCCTCGGCCTGCAGCTCGGACAGCAGTTTGCGGTCGATATCGTCGAGATTGGCCATTGCCGCGCCCCCGGGTCGTGCCATACCCCCGGCCTCCCGCCGGGCAACTAAGGCAGCGCATCGCCGCGCCGCCGGATAATATTATTGTTCCTGCCAGCAATTGTCCCGCTTTGCAACGCGGCGCATGGGGGCGCTGCGCAGGGACTCGTGCGGGTGATAGCTAGCGGCCCGGCCTTGCCCTCGCGCCCGGCCCCGCCACATTCGGAGCGCCATGCATTTCGACGATCGCCTCGCCACGGTCCTGCGCCATCGCGCTGCCGGCGAACGCGCGGCGCGCACCCAGTTCCGGCAGTTGCTCGACCTGCTCGGCAACCGCCGCGCGGGCCGCGACGGATCGATGCTGGCGGCCGCGTGGCTGCGGCTCGCCGCGCTGGGCGAGGCGATCGCGCCGAGCGAGCGAGCAGCGATGATCCGCGAGCCCGGCCTGCGCTTCCGCAATCCCGAGCTCGCGCTGCATCTGGCCGAGGATGAGCCCGAAGTCGCGGCCGCCGCGCTCGCGGTCGCCCGGCTGTCAGTCGAGGATTGGGACGCGCTGATCCCGCGGCTGCCGATCCGCGCGCGGGGATTCCTGCGCCTGCGCCGCGACCTGCCGCCCGCCACGCAGGAGCTGCTCGAGCGGCTGGGCATCCGCGACCGCGGGCTGCCGCGCCCGCCTGGCAACGGTAGCGAGGCGCTCGAGCTCGCGGTCGAGGCCTCCCCCCCGCCCCGACCGATCCCGGCGAACGATCAGGT
>JBHWTG010000065.1:0-5561 GCA_043427735.1 Tsuneonella sp.
GTGACACGCCGGGCACGAACGTGCCGTTCCCGGCAGGAACCCACTGGGTGAGCAGGTAGGCCGCCCCCGCGAAGCCCGCGGCGGCGGCGAGGTTGATGGCGAGCGCCAGCGGTCCGCGGCGCAGCGCCCCGAGGAGGGTGAACGGCGGGATGATCTGCACCAGCTCGTCGAAGAACCCGCGGAACGGGGCGGGGTGCCGGGGCGTCGGCAGCCCGTCGATCGCCCCGCGCACCGGCTCGCGCAAGGTCAGCACCCAGGCGGCGAGCAGCAAACCGGGCAGGCCGACGGCGATGAACGCCGCCTGCCAGCCGACCAGGCCGAGCGGCCCGCCCCCCGGATAGGTCTTGTTCCACCCCTCGACGATCAGCCCGCCGATCAAGAGCGAAACGCCGCCGCCGAGGTACAGCCCCGACGAATAGATCGCCAGCGCGGTCGCCCGCAGCCGCGCGGGAAACCAGTCCGAAATCAGCGAATAGGCCGACGGGCTGGCGGTCGCCTCGCCGATGCCGACGCCGATCCGCGCGCCGGTCAGCATCGCGCCGTTCTTCGCGAAGCCCGAGACCGCGGTCATCAATGACCACAGCGCCAGCCCGATGGTCATCAGCCGCACGCGGTGCCAGCTGTCGGCAAGTTTGCCGAGCGGGATGCCGAACAGCGCGTAGAAGATCGCGAACGCGGTGCCGTAGAGGAAGCCGAGGAACGCGTCGTCGACCTTGAGATCGGCCTTGATATCGTTGGCGAGGATCGAGAGGATCTGCCGGTCGACGAAATTCAGCACATAGACCAGCACCAGCACGCCGAGCGCGTACCAGCTGTAGGCGGGGACCCGGCTGTCGTCCGCCGCGGGCGCGGCGGCTGCGTTGGCTTCGCTCAAATGTGCTCTCCCCGATCCCCGGTCACGCGCCGACGTAGCGGACCCTATCGGGCAAACCCGCTTCCGCGAAGCCTTTTTGCCGCAGACGGCAACTGTCGCACCGGCCGCACGCTTCCCCGCCCGGCGCGGGATCGTAGCACGACCAGCTCCAGCCCGGATCGAGCCCGAGCCGCGCCGCCTCGCGCGCGATGTCGGCTTTGGTCATGTGCTGGAGCGGCGCGTGAATGCGCATCGGCGCGCCCTCGACTCCGGCCCTGGTCCCCAGCCGCGCGGCTTCGGCGAACGCGGCGATGAACTCGGGCCGGCAGTCGGGATAGCCCGAGTAGTCGAGCGCGTTGACCCCGATGAAGATGTCGCGCGCCCCGGCGCTTTCGGCGAACGCGGTGGTCAGCGCGAGGAACACGAGATTGCGCGCGGGGACATAGGTGACCGGGATGGCATCGCCCACGCCGCCTTTGGGCACCGCGATGTCACCGGTGAGCGCCGAGCCGCCGAACTGCCGCAGGTCGAGCTTGAGGACGACGTGGCGCGCGGCGCCCAGGCGGCCCGCGATCGCGCACGCCGATTCAAGCTCGCGCGCATGCCGCTGGCCGTAGTCGATCGTCAGCGCGTGGAGGGCGAAGCCGCGCTCGCGCGCGATCCCCGCGACGACCATCGAATCAAGCCCGCCCGAAAGCAGGACCACGGCGATCGGCGAGGGGGCGGTCATCCCGCGCGCGCTAGGCGTTCGCCCTTGCCCCGGCAAGCGCGGCTAGCGGCAGGCCCCCACCCGGCGCGCCTCGGCGGAGAACTGGAACGGCAGCCCGCCCGCGATCCCCTGGCTGTCGATCTGCGCCAGGGTCGGGCTCTCGCGCCGGATGCTCGTGCGGCCGTAACCGTTGCCGCGGCAGGTGTACTGCACCGTCACCGCGCTGGCGCCGTCCTCGACCACGAAGCGGCTGCAGACGGCATTGCCGTGCTGAAGCTGGACCAGCTCGAGGCCCGAGCGCAAGCACACCCGGCGGCTGTCGGCCCCGTCGCGGAAGCGCACCTCCCACAGCCCGTCCTGGAGCGTGCCGAGCATCGCCAGCGAAGGACCCTGCGCCGCGGCAGGGGCGAACAGCCCGGCGGCGAACAGCGCGGTCGCCAGCCCAGCCGTCGAGGCGATCCCGCGCCGCGTCCGCGCCGAATGGAAAGCCGCCATCGTAAAAACTCCTACGCGCGCACCCCTCGTCGACCCCGGGCGCCAATAGCACACAATCAGGCCGGCGATAAAGTGTTCCCTGGCAGCGACGAACCGTTAGTCCCGGATCGGGAAGCTGCGCGAGCAGAACGCGCAATCGACCACGATCACCCCGTCGTCGTTGCGCATCTCGGCGCGCTCCTCAGGCGGGAAGCGCGCGATCACCGCGGCGTAGTGATCGATCGAGCAGCGACAGCCGCGCGAGATCGCTCCGCCCGCCAGCACCCGCACCTCGCTTTCCTCGTGGAACAGCCGCCAGACGATCGCGTCGAGCGACAGGTCGGGATCGAGCAGCTCGTCATGGCGCAGGCTGCCGGCCAGCGCGGCGACATGCTCCCATTCGGGATGGTCCATCCGCACATGCAGCCGCTCGCGCCCTTCCTCGCCGTCGGCGAGATGCTGAACCAGGAGACCGGCGGCCCGAGTCCCCGTGCTGCCCGAACGGACGGCGACGCGGATCAGCGTCGGCACCTGCTCGGACTGGCCGAAGTATTGCTCGCACGCCTCGGAGAGCGATTCGCCTTCGAGCGGGACGATCCCCTGATAGCGCTGCCCCCCGCTGCCGCCGGAACCGGCGAGGTCGAAGGTGATCGCCAGGTAGCCCTTGCCGAACAATGCATAGAGCGAGGGGTTGGCGCCAAGCGCGGCCAGCCGCTCGCGGTCGAAATCGACGTAGCCGCGCAGCTCTCCGCCCCGCCAGTCGCAGACCAGCAGGCTGACCACGCCGCCTTCGGTCTGCGCCTGCATCGTCAGCTGGCCGCCGTCATCCTTGAGCAGCCCCCCGAGCAGCGCCGCGAGCACCAGCGCCTCGGCGAGAAGATGCGTTATCGCGGGCGGATAGGCGTGCGCGGCGAGGATCTCGTCGAGCACCGCATCGAGCCGCACGGCACGGCCGCGCGCGTGGCGCGAGGGGATCGAAAAGCCGAGCAGCCGGCCGGCGTAGGTTTCGGGAAGGGATGCCATCGCGCGCGCGAATATGGGCGCTCAGCCGCGCGTCACAACCGGCCGAGGCACCACAGCAGCACCGACTTCTGCGCGTGGATGCGGTTCTCGGCCTCGTCGAACACCGCCGATTGCGCGCTCTCGAACACCTCTTCGGTGACCTCCTCGCCGACATGCGCGGGCAGGCAGTGGAGAAAGCGCGCGTCCGGCCTGGCGAGCGCCATCAGCCGCGCATCGACCTGGTAGGGCGCCATCGCCGCCAGCTTGTCCGCTGCGTGATCCTGGCCCATCGAGACCCACGTGTCGGTGACCACGATGTCTGCGCCTGCGGCGGCCTGCGCGGCATCGCCGGTGATCGTGACGCTGGCCCCTGCCCGGCGCGCGAGCTCGACGAATTCGGCGTCGGGCTCGTAACCCCGCGGCCCGCCGACGCGGATGGCGAACCCCAGCAGCGCCGCCGCCTCGAGCAGCGAGTTGAGGACGTTGTTGCCGTCGCCGAGCCAGGCGAGCTCGAGCCCCGCGAGGCGCTTGCCGTGCTCCTCGATCGTCAGCAGGTCGGCCACGATCTGGCACGGGTGCGAGCGATCGGTGAGCCCGTTCACCACCGGCACGCTCGCGTAGTGCGCGAACTCCTCGAGCTTGGCGTGATCGTCGGTGCGGATCATCACGCAATCGACCATCCGGCTGAGCACGCGCGCGGTGTCCTTGAGCGATTCGCCGCGGCCGAGCTGGGTCGCGCCGGCGTCCATCACCAGCGCCGCGCCGCCCAGCTGGCGCACCGCGATGTCGAAGCTCACCCGGGTGCGGGTCGAGTTCTTCTCGAAGATCATCGCCAGCACATGCCCGGCGAGCGGGGCGTCGGGATCGGCGCGTCCCTTGGGCCAGGCGCGGCGCGCGGCCTTGCGCGCGTGCGCATCGGCCAGCATCGCCCGCAGGGCGTCGGCCCCGGCGTCCGACAGGTCGAGAAAATGCCGCGGGGCTGTCATGCGGCCTGCGGCGGCTGATAGCTCGCCGCGCCGGCGGAGAGCTTGTCGAAGAACTCGTCGAACTCGGCCTCGCCCGCGACCAGCGGGGGGAGCACGCGCAACGTGTTGTCGCCCGCCGCCACGGTCAGCAATTTGTGGTTGTCGCGCAAGTGGACGTAGAACGGGCGGCTCTCCTGCTTCATCCGGATGCCGAGCATCAGCCCCTTGCCGCGCACGCTGTCGAACAGCTCGGGATAATTGCCGATGAACTGCTCGAGCCGGCCGCGCAGCCGCTCGCCCTTGTCGCGCACCTCGGCGAGGAACTCCTCGCCCGCGACCGCGTCGAGCACCGCCTCCCCCGCAGCCATCGCCAGCGGGTTGCCGCCGTAGGTCGAGCCGTGGCTGCCGAGGCCCATTCCGCGCGCGGCTTTCTCGGTGGCGAGGCACGCGCCGAGCGGAAACCCGCCGCCGATGCCCTTGGCGGTGGCGAGAATGTCGGGCTCGATCCCGTAATGCTCGTAGGCGTAGAGCCGGCCGGTGCGCGCGACGCCGCACTGCACCTCGTCGAGCACCAGCAGCAGGTCGTTGTCGTCGGCCAGTCGGCGCAGGCCCTGCATGAACGCCTCGGACGCCGGACGGATGCCGCCCTCGCCCTGGATCGGCTCGACCATGAAGCCCGCGGTGTTCGGCCCGATCAGCGCGCGGGCGCTGTCGAGATCGTCGAACTCGGCATACTTGAACCCGGCCAGAAGCGGCAGGAAACCCTTGTGCATCTTCTCCTGGTTGGAGGCGCTGATGGTCGCCATGGTCCGCCCGTGGAAGGCGTTCTTGAAGGTGATCAGCTCGAACTTCTCGTCATTGCCGCCATGCTGGTGGTAGGCGCGCGCGGTCTTGATCGCGCATTCGACCGCTTCGGCGCCCGAATTGGTGAAGAACACCGTGTCGGCGAACGTCAGGTCGACCAGCCGCTGCGCCAGATGCTCGCCCTGCGGACTGCCGTAGAGGTTGGAGACGTGCATCAGCGTCGCCGCCTGGCGCTGAATCGCGCCGATCAGCCCGGGGTGGCTGTGGCCGAGCAGGTTGACCGCGATACCGGCGGCGAAATCGAGATAACGCGTGCCGTCCTCGTCGATCAGGTGGCAGTGCTCGCCGCGCACGGGGCGCACCCCGCTGCGGGGGTAGACGGGCATCAGCGGGGTGATCGGCATCGGAATTGGTCCCTGGTTGGACGAGAAACGACAAATGGCGACCCCGAAAGGCCGCCATTCGCACCGTGTAGGGTGAGGCGCCGGCCCGGTCAAACGACCGGGCCTCGCCGACGGGTCAGCTCTGGACGGGCACCAGGTTGACCGCCGAGTGCTTGCCTCGTCGATCGACCTCGAGGTCGAACTCGTAGCGCTCGCCTTCGTTGAGCCCCGAAAGGCCCGAGCGCTCGACCGCGCTGATATGGACGAACGCATCGGGCTGGCCGTCGTCGCGCACGAGGAAGCCGAAGCCCTTCATCGAGTTGAAGAACTTGACCGTGCCGGTCGCCTTCTCGCCGGTCAGCTCGCACATT
>JBHWTG010000066.1:0-3619 GCA_043427735.1 Tsuneonella sp.
GACTAGCGGCGCCGCCGCCGTGGTCGCGATCAGCAGGTAGGCCGCGGTCCAGCCCGCGCTATCCCCGACGAGCAGCGCGCCGCTGCCGGCCGCGACCATCGCGGTGCGATAGCCCCACAAGTTGGCCGCCGCGAGCGGGCCCTGCAGCTCGGCGGTCGGCGCGAGCTCGATGCGCCAGGCGTCGGCCGCGACCTCGAGCGTGGTGGTCCAGAACGCGAGCGCGACCGCGAGCAGCGCGGCGAGCGGCAGGCTTGCATCGGCCGAGGTCAGCGCCATCGCCACCAGCGAGGCCGCGATGCCGAGCTGCGCGAGCATGATCCAGCCGCGCCGCTTGCCCCAGAACCGGCCGAACCCGGGCACGGCGTAGCGGTCGAGCAGTGGCGCCCAGAGGAACTTGAAGGTCGGCAGAAGCTGCACCCAGGCGAAGAACCCGATCACCGCCAGCGCCACGCCGTGGTCCGCGAGCCGCACCGCGAGCACGGTCGAGAACATGAAGAACGGCAGACCGGCGGAAAATCCGAGCAGCAGGTAAAGCGCCTGCAGCCGGCGGGCCGAGCCGAGCCGGCGGGCGGGGACGGGCATCTCGGTCGCGGCTGCGCTCACCGGCCGGGACGTAGCAGATCGAGCGGGCGGCGCGAGGCCTGTCGCGCCGCCCGGCTCCGGGGTCAGCGCAGCTTCAGCCGCACGCCCACCCGATAGGCGCGACCGAGCAGGTCGCTGTAGGTGCTGTTGGCGGCGAGCCCGGTCTCCGGCAGGAGGATCGGATCGGCGTCGAACAGATTTGTGACGTTGACGAAGAATTCGCCGTTCTTGCCCCCGAAGGCATCGAACTTGAACGTCACGTTCGCATCGACATACGTCGCCCCGCCGATGCTGTTGTCCTCGTACGTCGGGAACTGGTTGGTGGACACCGGGCACGTCGACGAGCATTCGATGCCCGTTGCGTCGTAGCGCCCGTCGCCCACCCCGCGCGCCACCGCGGTGAGCGTGTAATCGTCGGTGTCGTAGGCGGCGCTAACCCGGTAGATCCATTTCGGGACGATCGACTGGGTGCCGGTCCCCACGCCCAGCGTGCCGACCGAGTTGAGCGAGGCGAACCCGGTGACGCCGGTGTCGATCGTGTTCTCGAGGTAGCGGGTGGCGAGGCCGCGCAGCGAGAAACTGCCGCCCGCCAGCGGCGTGCGGTAGGCGGCTTCGAAATCGATCCCGCGAATGAGGATCGAGAGGAAGTTGAACGGCTGCCGGCTGATCAGCACGCGCGACGGGTTGGCGGGATCGGGAGCGATGGCGGCGCAATACTCGGCGACCCCTTCGAAACAGCGGTTGACGATGTCGTCCGCGCTCAGGCTGTCGATCGCGTCCTTCACCTTCACCCGCCAGTAATCGACCGAGGCGCTGAAACCAGGCAGGAACCGCGGGGTGACGACCCCGCCGATATTCCACGAGTCCGCCTTTTCCGGGCGCAGGTTGGGATTGCCGGTGACGGTGCCCAGGTACGACAGGCTCGCGCCGTAAGTCCCGCTCCCCGGCCCAGGGCCCGGGAAGTAGGGGTTCGTCACGGTGGACGTGTTCGCCTGCCCCGCCTGGAACAGCTCGTTGAGGTTGGGCGCCCGAATATCGCGCGAGCGGTTCACGCGCAGCAGGATGTCGTCGATCGGTTGCCAGGTCGCGCCCAGCTTCCAGGTGGTGACGTACCCCGAGGTCGAATAATCGGTGCCCCGGATTGCGCCGTTGAATTCGAGCCCGAAACCAAGCGGCACGACCGTTTCGAGATAGGCTTCCTTGACGTTGTAGCTGCCGGCCGTCGGCCGGTAGTTGCCCACCGACCAGACGCTGGTCGACGCCCCGGTGGTCGGGTTGAAGACCGGCTGGAACTCGGGCGGCACGAACCCGTCGATCTCTTCCTTGCGGTATTCGGCGCCCACCGCGACGCTGACATCCCCGGCCCACGTCGCGAACGGAGTGAACGACAGATTGGCCCCGAACACCGTCTGCTCGAGCACCTGGTCGCGATAGGGGTCGCCCAGGATGTAGTCGATCGCCGCCGGATCGGCCACGCCGATGCCGAGCAGGTTGAGCGGCCGGCACGCGGGGTCGTTGTTCGTGGTGTCGGCATCGACGTTGATCCGGCACTGGATCGAGCCGACCGGCAGGCCGCCCGGGTTGCCGGCGGGGGCGAACACTGCATCGAGCGCGTTGTTGCGTCGCACCGTCTGCTGGATATTGATCAACTGCTCGTGGAGCTCGGCGCGGCCGTACTGGCCGAAAACATCCCAGCGCGCGGCCCGCCCGAACGCCTCGAATTCGCCTTCCGCGCCGACAACGTACCTTTGCACCTCGCGTTCGTTGTTCGAACCGCGCCCCGGCAGATCGACCGCAGTGGTGGCGAGCGTCACGCGGGTGATGTTGGCGAGGCGTGCCCGGCCGAGCGTGTTGTAGACGAATGCGTTGCAGGTGAGCGGGGCTGCGGAGGGAGTGGCGGCCGCGGCGCAGCCGGTGGTGTTCAAGTTGAGGCCGGTCATCAGGTTCGGCCCGGCGTTGAACAGGGTTTCCTGCCGGTTGAACGAGGCTTCGGCGAAGAAAGTCACCCCGTCCGCGACTTCGAAGCTGAACCGGCCGAACACTCCGTAGCGGTCCTCTTCAGGGTTGAGCCCGATGCGGCGGCCCGAATCGTTCACCCGCCAATCGCCGCCCTGCGTGAGCGAGGGGGTGGACGAGCACGCCGGCGAGGGGAAGGTCAGCGCGCCGTACTGATACTGGTTGATCGATCCCCCGGCGCCGAAATAAGTGCCGCACAGACTGTTCGCCGTGCCGCCGAGCGAGCCGGTGATGAGCCCGCCCGGAGTGGAGTTCGCGGCGCCGACCATCGTCCGGAACAGATAGCGCGGCTGGGATGTGCTGCTGGCGGTCCACAGCGGGTTCTGGATGCGGACGAACCCGGTGTGGTTCCAACCGCGATCGGCCGGGTTGATCTCGAATACGCCGTCGGTGTGCGCGATTTCGCCGGCGACGATCAGCCGGCCGCGGCCGTCGGCGAACGAGATGCCGCCGGTGAGCGCGCCCGAGTAGTTGAACCCGTCGCCGCGTTCGGTGACGCCGGCGTCGGCCTCGAGCTTGAGCCCCGTGTACTCGTTGTTGAGAACGAAGTTGGTGACGCCCGCCACCGCGTCGGACCCGTACGCCGCCGACGCGCCGCCGGTGACCACCTCGACGCGCTGGACCAGCGATTGCGGGATCGTGTTGACGTCGACCACGCCGTTCGCGGTCGAACCGACCGAGCGGCGACCGTTGACCAGCACCAGCGTGCGGACGCTGCCGAGGCTGCGCAGATTGAGCGCGTTGATGCCCGCGGTGCCGCTGCTGAGATCGAGCCGCGAGTTCGAGGGCCGGGTGGACGCCGCCAGCGCGGGCAGCTGGTTGACGAAGTCGGCGATGTTGTTGGTCGGCGAGGAATTCTCGATGTCCTCCTCGGTCAGCACCTGCAGCGGGGTCGGCGCCTGGAACCCGTCGCGCACCACGCGGGTGCCGGTGACCACGATGTCGCTGCTATCCTCGGCGCCGGGGGCCGGCGCGGCAGGCGCCTCCTGCGCGGCGGCCGCGCTTCCGAGCGCCAGACTAC
>JBHWTG010000067.1:0-4779 GCA_043427735.1 Tsuneonella sp.
CGCGGCCCGGGCGGCGGGGATGGCCGACGCTGCCGAACAGAGCGCATGACCGGCAGCTGCGCGTCTGCCCTGCGAGGCCCCAGGAGGCGCTGGCAGGGCGCGGACCGGGCCGACCCACCGATTTGCGCGGTGACCCCCTTCTTAGGCCTTCTTAAACGGCTTCTGGAGGGCATCGGCGACATCGGCCCGCCGGCCGATCGTGCGATCTGCCATGGCTGACCCCGATCCGATCGGCGGCGCGGGCCAGCGGCCGTTTACCGAGCAGGTCGCGTTCTTCCGCAACAAGCTCGCGCGGCTGGTGCCGACCGCGCGGTGGGACGATCTGCTGCGCGAGGCGCACGACGACGCGTTCATGGTCGCCGGAGCGACCTCGGCCGATCTGCTGGCGGATCTCGCCGCGGCGGTGGACAAGGCGATCGTCGAGGGCCGGGGCATCGAAGCGTTCCGCAAGGATTTTCGCACGATCGTGCGCCGCAACGGATGGACCGGGTGGACCGGCGAAGGCAGCGTGAAGGGCGAGGCCTGGCGCGTCGGGGCGATCTATCGCACCAACATGGCGACCAGCTATGCAGCCGGCCGGTTCGCGCAGCTGAAGGCGGGCAACTTCGCGTACTGGGTCTACCGCCACGGCGGCAGCCGCGAGCCGCGGCCCGAGCACCTCGAGTGGGACGGGCTGGCGCTGCCGCCCGACGACGCGTTCTGGGCGACGCGCTATCCGCCGAGCGACTGGGGCTGCAGCTGCTACGTCGTCGGCGCGAGCTCGGCGGCCGCGGTGAAGCGGCTGGGCGGCGACCTCGGCAAGAAACTGCCGGCGAAGTGGAACAGGATCGATCCCAAGACCGGCGCGCCGATCGGCGTCGGCCGGGGCTGGGACTATGCGCCGGGCGCCACCGTGTCGCACCTGGTGACCGCGATCGCCGGGCGGGTGCGCCACTGGGACCATGCGGTCGCCAAGGCGTTCATGGAGCGCTTGCCGGCGAGTTCCGCCGACGCCTTCGCCGAGGCTTACCGCGCGCTGCCGACGACCGCCGACGATGCGCGGCGCTACGCGCAGCGGGTGCTCGACCCGCCGCCGATCGACCGCGAACCCGGCGCGCCCGGTCCTCCGCCCACGCGCACCCTGGGCCTCGTGCGATCCGACCAGGCGAAGCAGATCGAGCGGCTGACCGGATCGAACGTCGCGCGCTACGATTTCAGCATCGATCGGTATGCGGTCCAGCACGTCCGCACGAAGCACGGCGATCCGAAGGCCGAGGCATCGCGGGGGCAGAGGGCGGTGGAAGCCGCCGACTATGCGCTCCTCCCGCAGCTGATCAGCGAGGCCGACCAGATCGAAGCCGCGGATAAAGGCCGCGCGACAGACCGACCGCTCGTTCGGCTCGTGTGGGACCGCGGCTTCGAGAGATGGGAGGCGGTGATGGAGGTGCGAAGCGTGAGGCGCTCGCTCGCGCTGACAACCTTGATCATCAAACCAACGCGCCGACCGTGACCTTATCCCTACGTCCGGAACGCTTCGGGTTATGGGCCCAACGGTACGTGCCGCGGCCGGCGCGCTGAGGGAGGCATAGCGATGATCGGCATCCAGTTCAACGCCGGGGCCAGCCGCGACGCGCTGCGCGAGGCGATCGGCCAGCTCGACGACATGACGCCGCTTTACACCGATGTCGGCGAGTACATGGTCGAGGCGACCCGCAAGCGGTTCCAGCAGGGCGTTTCGCCCAGCGGCGCGGCGTGGGCGCCGAAGCGGCCGGCGACGCTCGAACGCTACAAGCGCCTCGGCTACGGTTCGCGGACGCAGCCGCTGATCGGCCCGGGGCGCGCGCTCTCGCGGCAGATTCTGCCCATCGTCAGCAGGACCCACGTCGAGATCGGGTCCTCGCTGATCTATGCCGGCGTGATGCAGGACGGCGCCGCGCAGGGCGCGTTCGGCCGCGACCGCCGCAATCGGCCGATCCCCTGGGGGCGCATCCCGGCGCGCGCCTGGCTCGGCATCTCGGCCGAGGACGAACGCGAGATCGTGGCGATCGCCGAAGAGCACGTGCGCCGCGCCCTCGGCGCGCAGGCCTGATCAACCGACAAAGTTGCCAATATCGCCCCGGGCGCGCATGCAGCGCCAGCGGTGATTCTCGGCCTGTGCCCCGCGAAGCGGCACTTCGCGGCGGACCCCGGACAGCACGATAAACACGCTTCCTGCCCGCGTCGGCGGGCATATTTTACCGCTGCAGCAGCGGGCAGAGGGTGCGCGATGTCACGCACCGCCGCCACCGCACTCTGTTCGGCCATGCCGGTCCCGCACGGGACCGTGCCCGACTGGATTCACCTGCTGCCGGCGGGAACGATCAGCACGCAGGACGGACGCGGGCCCTACACGGTGGCCGACATGCCGGCGCTGGCCGCGGCGATCAACGCCGGCGGCAAGCTGCCGCTCGACGAATGCCATTCGACCGACCTCGCCGCGCCGACCGGCAACCCGGCGCCGGCGCGCGGGTGGATCGTCGAGAGCGAGGCGCGCGCCGACGGCCTGTGGGGCCGGGTCGAGTGGACCCGCCAGGGCCGCGAGCTGATGGAGGACGGCGCCTACAACGGCATCAGCCCGGTGATCCTCCACGACAGGAAAAAGACGGTGGTCGGCGTGCTGCGCGCGAGCCTGACCAACGCGCCCAATCTCAAAGGGCTGACGGCCCTGCATTCGCAAGAACCGGACACGGAAGGACCCGGCATGGACTGGAAGGCAAGGATCGTCGAGCTGCTCAAGCTCGACGAGGCCGCGGACGACGCGGCGATCGAGGCGGCGCTGGCCAAGGCGCTCGAGGCGAAGCCCGAGACGGCCACCCACGGGCGGCAGGACATCACCGAGCATCCCGCGTTCAAGGCGCTGCAGAGCGAGCTGGCCGATGCCGTCACCTCGCTCAACGCGCAGGGCGAGGCGACCAAGCGCAAGGACGCCGAGGCGTTCGTCGACGGCGCGATCGCCGAGGGCCGCGTGGGGGTGAAGGCGGCCCGCGACATGTACGTGCAGATGCACGCGGAAAATCCGGCCCGGGCGGAGGCGCTGGTCGGCGCGCTGCCGATCCTCAAGAGCGGCACCGTGCTGCACAGCGAGATCGCGCAGGCCGCCGACGAAAGCGGGCTCGACGCCGGCGACCGCCAGGTGATGGCGCTGATGGGCCTCAACGAGGACGACTACAAGGCCAGCCGCCAGGGCTCGGCCGCGCGCAAGGAGGCGCTCTGACATGGTTGCTCTGACTGCCCCCCGCAACACGCCCGCCAGGCTCGGCGACGTGCGCGAATTCCCGCTGCCGGCGAACGGCAAGGTGTTCGGCGGCGCGATCGTGGCGCTGACCGCGGCCGGATACGCCGCGGGCGCGACCGCCACGGCGGCCAACGTGACCGTCGGCCGGGCCGACGAGACCGCCGACAACACCGGCGGCGCCAACGGCGCCAAGCGGGTGAAGGTGCGCCGCGGCGTGTTCCGCTTCGCCAATTCAGCGGCCGGCGACCTCATCGCGGCGAGCGATGTCGGCAAGCCCTGTTACGTGGTCGACGATCAGACCGTCGCCAAGACCGACAACGCCGGTGCGCGCCCCGTGGCGGGCACCGTGTTCGACGTGGACGCCCAGGGCGTCTGGGTCGAGATCAACTGAGGAAAGGCCTGATCCGATGATCGTCAACAGCGAGAACCTCAACAAGCTGCGCACCGGGTTTTCGGCCGCGTTCAAGAACGGGCTCAAGAACTCCGCCGCGCCGCTGTCGCCCAAGGTGGCGATGACCGTGCCCTCCTCGACCAAGGAGCTGCGCTACGGCTGGATGGGCAAGCTGCCGCGCATCCGCGAGTGGATCGGCGCACGGGTGATCCAGAACATCAGCGAAAGCGACTACGCGATCCGCGAAAAGGCGTTCGAGCTGACCGTCGGGGTCGACCGCGACGACATCGAGACCGACAACCTCGGCATCTACTCGACGCTGTTCGAGGCGATCGGCGAGGCGACGGTGCTCGACCCCGAGCAGCTGATCTGGGACCTGCTCAAGAACGGCTTCGCCACCAACTGCTACGACGGGCAATTCTTCTTCGACACCGATCACCCGGTGCTCGACGAGGCCGGCAACCCGGTGTCGGTGGCCAACACCGACGGCGGCGCGGGCACGCCGTGGTTCCTGCTCGACACCACGCGGGTGGTGAAGCCGCTGATCAAGCAGGTCCGCCGCGACTTCGGCGAGCTGGTCGCCAAGGACAAGCCGACCGACGACAACGTGTTCGATCGCAACGAGTACGTCTACGGCGTCGATGCGCGGATGAACTTCGGCTACGGCTTCTGGCAGATGGCGTGGGGCTCGAAGCAGCCCCTCACCGCGGCGAGCTACGCCGCGGCGCGGGGGGCGATGCAGGGCTTCCGCAGCGATTACGGCCGGCCCCTGGGGATCAACCCGAACCTGCTGGTGGTGCCGCCGGCGCTCGAGGGCACGGGCCGCGCGATCGTGCAGTCGCAGCTGATCAACGGCGGCGAGAGCAACCCGTGGGCCGGGACCGCCGAGCTGCTCGTCGTTCCCTGGCTGGCGTAAGCGCGATGGCCAAGGCTCCTTCGCGCACCCGCGCGGCCGCGGCAAAGGCTGCGGCGGCCGCCCCCGCAGATGGCGAACCGGCGGCATCCGTTGCACCGACGGCCGCTCCGGAACCGCCCGCGCCGACTTCGACGTCTGCGCCTGCCGTGGAGCCCGGGCCCCAGGGCGGCCTCATGCGCGTGCTGGTCGCCTCGGTCAGCCGGCAGGGGCGCCGAGTCA
>JBHWTG010000068.1:0-27334 GCA_043427735.1 Tsuneonella sp.
TAAGTTCGCTGCTGGCGCCGATGCCCGGCTCGATCATCGCCG
Organism: Tsuneonella sp.; assembly: GCA_043427735.1. Classification (GTDB taxonomy): domain Bacteria; phylum Pseudomonadota; class Alphaproteobacteria; order Sphingomonadales; family Sphingomonadaceae; genus Tsuneonella. Next base: position 43 of record JBHWTG010000068.1, read on the forward strand.
TCCACGTCGAGGCCGGCGACGAAGTCGAGGCCGGACAGATCCTGCTGTCCATGGAGGCCATGAAGATGGAGCACGCCATTCGAGCCGGCACCGACGGAATCGTCGACGAACTCCCAGTCGCCGTGGGCGACCAAGTGGATGCGGGCCGAGTGCTGGCCGTCGTCAAGCCCGCGGAATAGCCCGGCGCCCTCCCCCATCCCCTTCCCCCTCCGACAACCTCAACCCCATCCCACCACCGCACCCGCAAGGAGACCCGACATGGCACGCGAAGCCCACCTCCCCCTGACCGACACCGACGAACGCGCCGCCCTGCGCGAAGCCGTCCGAGCGCACCACGGTCGAGACCACCAGCTGCCCGCCCCCGAGGTCCAGCACCAGCGAGGTGCCGAGCGGGACGTCGAGCAGCCCCTCGATCCCGGCCCCCGACTTCGACAGGTTGCGCATCACCACCTCGTAGCGGTGGTCCTCGTGGATCACGCCGACCTTGCGATAGGTGGAGCGGCGGTCGGCCCGGTGCCGGGCGGGACCCTCCGGTTCGAACTTGACCCCGCCATCGTTGAGCCGCGCCAGCAGGTCGTCCTGCGACAACGCTTTCGAGAAGATGTAGCCCTGGATGTGGCTGGCGCCCAGCTTGCTGATGAGCGCCAGCTCGTCCATCGCCTCGACGCCCTCGGCGACGGTCTCCATCTTGAGCGCACGGGCGAGGCTGACGATCGCGGTGATGATCGCCGCGTTGTTGTTCTCGTCCTCGGTCAGCCCGGCGACGAAGCTGCGGTCGATCTTGATCTTGTCGAGCGGGGCGTTGCTCAAATAGCCGAGCGAGGAATAGCCGGTGCCGAAGTCGTCGAGCGCCAGGCGAACCCCCATCTTCTTGAGCGACCTGAGCATCTGCCCGGTCCCTTGCGGGTCGCCCAGGAACACGCTTTCGGTGATCTCGAGCTCGAGCCGCGAGGCTTCGAGCCCGCTCCGCTCGAGCGCGGCGCGCACGACCTTGGCCACGTCGGTGCCGGAAAACTGAATGGCGGAAACGTTGACCGCGACGCGCAGCGAGAACGGCCACTTCACCGCATCGCTGCACGCCCTTTTCAAGACCCACTCGCCGAGCGCGTTGATCAGGTTGGTCTCTTCGGCCACCGGCACGAATTCGGCCGGGCTGATCCAGCCGCGCTCGGGATGGTTCCAGCGGACCAGCGCTTCGAGCGCGGTCACGGTGTGATCGCTGGTCCGGACGATCGGCTGGTAGTGCAGCTCGAGCTGGTCGTTCTGGATCGCGTCGCGCAGGTCTTCCTCGATCTGGCGGCGCAAGCGCGCGCCGTCCTTGAGCTCGCTGGAGAAGAACCGGTACTGGCCGCGACCGCCGCCCTTGGCCGCGTAGAGCGCCAGGTCGGCGCTGCTGACCAGCTCGTCGGTGTCGATCCCGTCGTACGGCGCGATCGCGATACCCAGCGAGGTGCCGATAATCGCCCGGCTGCCGTCGAGCGAGTACGGCTGCGAGATCATCTGGATCACGCTGTTGGCGATCTCGCCCAGCCGGCCGCGATCGTCGATGTCGGGCAGCATCACCTGGAATTCGTCGCCGCCCAGCCGGCCGATCTCGCCGCGGCCGGCGATGATCCGCTCGAGCCGCTGGGCGACCTGCTTGAGCAGCTCGTCCCCCGCGGGGTGGCCGAGCGTATCGTTGACCTGCTTGAACCGATCGAGGTCGAGCATCATCAGCGCGCAGCTGCGTTTGGCCGCCTTGTAGGCGGTGAGGGTCGCGGTGAGCCGCTTCGTCATCCGGTGGCGGTTGGCGAGCCCCGTGAGCGAATCGTATTGCGCCATGCGCGAGGCATCGCGCTGGTTCTCGCGCACTGCCGTGATATCCTTGGCGCTGCCGCGATAGCCGAGGAACTCGCCATTCTCGTCGTTCTGCGGACGGGCATTGATCGACCACCAGACCTCGCGGTCTTCGACCGCCACTCGAACCGGTAGCTCGAAAATCGAGTTCTTCGCACGCAGCTGAAACGCCAGCGGCCGCTCGGTACGGTCTTCCTCGTCCTCGCGATCGGGCAGGAACAGGGTCGATAGCGGGGTGCCGATGATACCCGTCGGATCGAGCCCGAGCTGGCGCGCGGCGCTCGCCGAGAGGTAGCTCAGCGTTCCATCGGCGTCGGTCGCCCAGAACCAGCCCAGGCCGGCTTCCTCGAACTGATCGAGCAGCGCGAGCCGCCCCGCGGCGTCGGCGGCGTCGGCCGGACGCGCGCGATCGGCTGCGTCCTTCCCCGACCGTCCGAACAATCCACCTAGAGCCATGGGAATCCTGCCATTTGTGCGCATCGCCGGTTTACGCGCCAAGTCTGAAAGCTTTGCTAACCATCGCCCGCTTTCGCGCGCGGCCACCCGCCGCCGGCTCGCTTGCCAACCGCCGTGCCGCCGTGCATGAACCGGTCCATTCCCAGTGCCGAGGGGAGGAACAGGCAGATGGGCACCCGGTTGGAAAACGAGGCCGCGCAATCGACCACCGCGCTCGGGCCGATGGTCGGCCTGGTGCGCGAGGATTTCGCGGGTGCGGTGGCGTTGCTGCTGCGCGAGACCGCCAGCGATCCGGCCCGCACCATGCGCCACGCCCGCGCGATGGGCGAGGACATGGTCAGGATCATGACCGGCCAGAGCGATCTGGCGCCCGATCCCAGGGACAAGCGGTTCAAGGACCCGGCGTGGCAACACAACCCCTTCCTGCGCGCGGGCGCGCAGTATTACCTCGCCGTCCAGAAGGGCATGAAGAACTGGCTCGGCGAGCTCGAGCTCGATGCGATCGAGCGCGACCGGGCCAATTTCATCAGCCAGATCATCATCGACGCGCTCGCGCCCACCAACACTCTGCTCGGCAACCCGACGGCGCAGAAGCGGCTGGTCGACAGCGGCGGGCTGTCGCTGATCAAGGGTCTGAAGAACGCGTACAACGACATGGTCCACAACAAGGGGATGGTTTCCCAGGTGGACAAGCGGCCGTTCAGGATCGGCGAGAACGTTGCGACCTCGAAGGGCTCGGTCGTCCTGCGCACCGAGATGATGGAGCTGATCCACTACGCGCCCACCACCGACGAGGTCCGCCTGGTCCCGCAGCTGACCATTCCGCCACAGATCAACAAGATGTATATCAACGACTTGTCACCCGACAAATCGGTGGTGAAGTGGCAGCTCGACAACGGCATCCAGACGTTCGTCATCAGCTGGAAAAATCCGACCAGGGATCAGGGCAGGTGGGGCATGGCGGAGTATGTCGCCAGCTGCCGCGAAGCGATGGAAGCGGTGGCGCGCATTACCGGCAGCGACACGGTGAACGTCTCGGCCGGCTGCTCGGGAGGCCAAACGGCCGCCGTCCTTGCGAGCCAGCTCGCGGCCGATGGCAGCGACCTGCTCGGTGCGCTGACGCTGATGGTCTGCGTGCTGCATCCGCGGCCGGGCGACATCGAAGCGGGCTCGCTGATGACCGACAGCGGCGTCGCGCTCGCCAAGCAGCGCGCCGCGAAGGGCGGGATCATCAAGGGTGACGACCTCAGTCGCGGGTTCGCCTGGCTGCGCCCCAACGACCTGATCTGGAACTATGTCATCAACAATTACCTGCTTGGCGAGGATCCGCCGGCGTTCGACGTGCTGTTCTGGAACGCCGATGCGACCAACCTCTCGGCGAGGCTGATGGGCGATTTCCTCACGCTGTTCGAGACACTTGCCTTCACCAGGCGGGGCGAGGTCGAGATAGCGGGGCACACGATCGACCTGTCGAAGGTCGATGCGGACCTGTTCATCCTCGGCGGAGTGACCGACCACATCACCCCGTGGCGCGCGACGTATCGTTCGACACAGCTTTTCGGCAAGGGCGAGGTGACCTACGTTCTCAGCCAGTCGGGGCACATGCAGGCGATCCTCAACCCGCCCGGCAATCCCAAGGCCAGGTTCTACGTGCAGAAGGGCGGCGGCGCCCTGCCCGCCACCGCCGAAGAGTGGCTCGCGGGAACCGAAGAGGTCGCCGGTAGCTGGTGGCCCTACTGGACCGAGTGGCTGCAGGCCCGCTCCGGCGCGAAAAAACCGGCGCCGAAGAAGCTCGGCGGCAAGGGTTTCGCGCCGCTCGATCCGGCCCCCGGGCAATACGTGCTCGAACAGGCTTGAAGGACCCGATTTGACCGATCCGATGCAATCCGCCGACATCCGCACGATGCAGGTCGGCGGCCGGGAGCTGCGCGTGGCCACCTGGCGGCTCGACGTGCCCAGCGACCATCTTCCGCTGCTGTTCTTCAACGGCATCGGGGCGAACATCGAGGCGGTCGCGCCGCTGGCCCAGGCGCTGGACGACCGGGGGTTCGTGATCTTCGACATGCCGGGCGTCGGCGGCTCGCCCGAACCGGTGGTGCCCTATAACCCGTTCACCATGGGCTGGACCGCCGCGCGGCTGCTCGATGCGCTGGGGCTCGAGCGGATCGACCTCATGGGGGTGAGCTGGGGCGGCGCGATGGCGCAGCACTTCGCGCTCCAGCACCCCGGCCGGGTCCGCCGGGTAATCCTCTGCGCCACGAGCGCGGGCATGGCGATGGTGCCGGGCAAGCTGTCGGCGTTGAGCAAGATGGCCGACCCGCGCCGATACGTCGATGCGGCCTTCATGCAGAAGCACTTCCGCACGCTCTATGGCAATGGTCTCGGCAACTCGCCCGATCGCCTGGCGCACATGGCGCGGCTTCGGCCACCGACGACGCGCGGGTATATCTACCAGCTGATTGCCATGCTCGGCTGGACCAGCGCGCCGGCCCTGCCGTTCCTCAAGAAGCCCACCCTGATCATGATGGGCGACGAGGATGCGATCGTCCCGCTCGCCAATGGACGCATCCTCCACCGCCTGATCCCCAACAGCGAGCTGGAAATCTTCGAAGGCGGCGGCCACCTGTTCCTGCTGAGCCACCGCGAGCAGTCGGTGAGCTGCATCCGCGCCTTTCTCGACCGGCCCGAGCGCAATCGGGAGCGCCGCGCAGCGGCATGACCCGGCATCTTGCGATCGTCGGCTCCGGCCCCGCCGGATACTACACCGCCGAAGCGGCGCAGAAGCAGTGGGGCGAGGACGTGCGGATCGACGTGTTCGACACCCTGCCCGTCCCCTACGGGCTCATCCGCACCGGCGTCGCCCCCGATCACCAGTCGATCAAGGCGGTCAGCCGCCGCTACGAGGCGACCGCGCTGTCCGACAACGTCCGCTTCGTGGGCAACGTCACGATCGGCAAGGACGTGACCGTGGACGAGCTGCGGTCGCTCTACGATGCGGTCGTGTTCGCCACCGGCGCGCCGCACGACAAGCCGCTCGGAATTCCAGGCGAGGAGCTCGCCAACGTGTTCGGCAGCGCGGCCTTCGTCGGCTGGTACAATGGCCACCCGCAATTCGCCAATCTCGCCCCCGACCTGTCGGGCAGCCACGCGGTGGTGATCGGCATGGGCAATGTCGCGCTCGATGTCGCGCGCATCCTGGCCAAGACCGAGGCCGAGTTCGCCGGCAGCGACATCGTCGGCCACGCGCTCGACGCGCTGCGCGGCTCGGCCGTCCGCACGATCACCATCGTCGGCCGCCGGGGCCCGCACCAGATCATGATGACCCCCAAGGAGCTGGGCGAGCTCATGCACCTCGAGCGTGCGAGCCCGCGGGTCGACCCGGCCGATCTGCCCGACGTGGGCGAGGATGCATTCCTCGAACCGGGGCTGCGCAAGTCGGTCACGCACCTGCGCAGCTTTGCCGCGATCCCTGAGAGCGAGCGAGCGGACAAGGCGATCGAGATCGACTTCGACATGTTCGCATCCCCCCTGCGGCTGATCGGTCAGGGCAATGTCGAAGGCGTCGAGGTCGAGCGCACCAGGGTCGAAGCGGGCCGTGCGGTGGGCACCGGCGAGACATATGTAATCCCCGCCGACCTCGTCGTCGCGTGCATCGGCTACCGCAGTTCGCCGATCCCGGGGGTGCCGTTCGACGAGCGCGCGGGCCGCTTCGCCAACGACGGAGGGCGCATCGTGCCGGGCCTCTACGCGGTCGGCTGGGCTCGCCGCGGGCCGACCGGCACGATCGGCACCAACCGCCCCGACGGGTTCGGCGTGGTCGAGCGGATCGCCGAGGACTTCGCCGGCGGCGCGATCGGGGGCGCCCCGCGCGAAGGACGCGCGGGCTTCGACCGGCTCGCCGCCGCGCGAGGGCTCGACGTGGTCACCTTCCGCGACTGGCAGAAAATCGAGCAGGCCGAGGCGCGCGCGGCCCGGGAGGGCGCCCCGCGCGAGAAGTTCGTCGACATCGAAAGCATGATCCGCGCGCGCGGTTGAGGCTCGACTCACCGGTTGCAATATGAGACCGTCCGCTCCGGAGAGAGGAGCGCGACAGATGGCTCGATACGATCTGATCATCCGCGGCGGCACCATCGTCGACGGCACCGGCGGCGATCGCTTTACCGGCGACATCGCGGTGAAGGACGGCCTCATCGCGCAGGTCGGGGAAGTGCGTGGGCAGGCGGCGGAAGAGATCGACGCGAGCGGGATGATCGTCACCCCGGGCTTCGTCGATATCCACACCCACTACGATGGCCAGGCGACCTGGGATCAGGAGATGGCGCCGTCGAGCTGGCACGGCGTGACGACCGTGGTGATGGGCAACTGCGGCGTCGGCTTCGCGCCGGCGCACCCCGAACGGCGCGACTGGCTGATCGGACTGATGGAAGGGGTGGAGGACATTCCCGGAACCGCGCTCGCGGAGGGGATGAAGTGGGACTGGGAAACGTTTCCCGAATACCTCGGCGCGCTCGAGAAGCTGCCGCGCACGGTGGACATCGGCACCCATGTCCCGCACGGCGCGGTGCGCGCCTACGTCCTGGGTGACCGCGAGCGGCCGGGCGCGGTGCCGACGCCCGACGACATCGCCGCGATGGCCGGGATCGTCGAGGACGGGGTGCGCGCGGGCGCGCTCGGCTTCTCGACCTCGCGCACCGTGCTCCATCGCTCGGTCGACGGCGAAGTCGTGCCGGGCACCACCGCCACCGCCGAGGAGCTGGTGGAGATCGGCCGGGCGATGGGCCGCGCGGGCCACGGCGTGTTCGAGATGGCCAGCGACATGATGCGCGAATGGAACGAGTTCGGCTGGATGGGCCATCTCTCGCGCGAGACCGGGCTGCCCGTGACGTTCGCCGCGCTGCAATCGATCGCCAAGGAGCTGCCGCTCGAAGAGCAGATCGCGGCCATGCGCGCGGAGAACGACAACGGCGCCAACATCGTCGCGCAGATCGCGCTGCGCGGCAACGGCATCGTGATGGCGTGGCAGGGGACCGTCCACCCGTTCCGCCTCCGCCCGAGCTGGCAGGCAATCGCCGATCTGCCGTGGGAGGAACAGCGCGCCAGGCTGCTCGACCCGGCGTTCAAGGCGCAATTGCTGGCCGAGGCGAACGACTTCTCCGAGGTCAATCCCGACATCGCAGGCCTTGTGATGGTCGTCTGCTGCGGCTGGACGATGATGTACGAGATGGATCCCGACTTCGACTACGAGCCGCAGGCGGGCGAAAGCATCGCCGCGCGCGCCGCGGACGCGGGTCTATCGGGCGAGGAATATGCTTACGACCTGCTGTGCCGCGACGCGGGCAAGGGGTTCATCTACCTGCCGATCCTCAATTACGCCGATGGCAACCTCGATTTCCTCGAGGCGCTGCAGGCGGCTGACGACACGGTGAACTCGCTGTCCGACGGCGGCGCGCACTGCGGCACGATCTGCGACGCCGCCTCGCCCACCTTCATGCTCCAGCACTGGGTGCGCGACCGCAAGCGAGGCGGCAGACTGAGCCTCGAGCGCGCGGTCCAGCGGCAATGCCGCGATACCGCGCGGCTCTACGGTCTCGAGGATCGCGGGGTAATCGCCCCCGGCTACCTCGCCGACCTCAACGTGATCGACATGCAGCGCCTGAGGCTCGGCAAGCCATGGCTGGCGTTCGACCTGCCCGCCGGGGGCAAGCGCCTGCTGCAAAAGGCGGACGGCTACGTCGCCACGATCAAAAGCGGCGTCGTGACCTTCCGGGAAGGCCGATGGACCGGGGCGACCCCCGGCGGCCTGATCCGCGGACCCCAGCGCGTGGAGATGCTGGAAGCCGCGGAGTAAACAACCCAACCAAGTTCGCTCGTCCTGAGCTTGTCGAAGGACGCTGTCACAGCGCTGGCTCATCCTTCGACAAGCTCAGGATGAGCGGAGATGTTTGCGAGAACACAATTGAAAGCGATAGTCACGGGCGCCGCGCCCTCCACCATCGACGCCCTGACCCTCATTGATCTCCCCGACCCCGCCCCGCCGGGGCCGGGGGAAATCACCGTCGCACTCAAGGCGAGCTCGCTCAACTATCACGACTTCGCGGTCGTTACCGGGATGATTCCGGCACCGGCGGGGCGGATCCCCATGTCCGACGGCGCGGGCGATGTGATCGCGGTGGGCGAAGGCGTCAGCGGGTTCGCGGTCGGCGACCCGGTGCTGTCGCTGTTCTTCCCCGAGTGGATCGATGGCCCCCCCGCACCGGGCCGGATGGGCCAGGTTCCGGGCGACGCGGTCGACGGGTTCGCGCGCCAGGTGGTGACGCTGCCGGCGAGCTGGTTCACCCGCGCACCCGCCGGCTGGAGCCATGTCGAGGCTGCCACGCTCACCTGCGCCGGCCTCACCGCGTGGCGCGCGCTGTTCGTCGACACGCACGTGAAGCCCGGCGACACGGTGCTGGTGCTCGGCACCGGCGGAGTCTCGATCTTCGCGCTGCAGTTCGCCAAGGCGGCCGGTGCGCGGGTGATCGCGACGAGCTCGAGCGGCGACAAGCTCGAGCGCCTGCGCGAGCTCGGCGCGGACGACACCATTAACTACAAGGAGACCGCCACCTGGGGTCCGAAGGTGCTCGAGCTGACCGGCCGTCGCGGCGCCGATGTCGTGGTCGAGGTCGGCGGCGCGGGTTCGCTCGATCAGTCGATGCTGGCGACCCGCGTCGGCGGCCACGTCGCGGTGATCGGCGTGCTCACCGGTATGTCGGCACCGGTCAATACCGCGCTGCTGTTCTCGAAGAACCTGACGGTGCAGGGGCTCACTGTGGGCAGCCGCGCAATGCAGCTCGACATGATCGCCGCCGTCGAGGCGAGCGGCATCCGTCCGGTCATCAGCGACACGTTCGAGTTGGCGGACCTCGCCGATGCGTTCCGGCATCAGGCGGCGGGCAAGCACTTCGGCAAGATCGCGGTGACGATTTAGCCGACAGGTGCGCCTGGAACACTTCGGGAACAAATCCCTGGCAATGTAGGATTTGGCCTGGCAGAGCCGATGGCGGTTCTTTGCCATCGTCGATCGCTGCCTGCCCGTGGCGCCGTTGCCGGCCGTCGCGCGGGGTATTTCGGCCATTCACCGTGGGTCGCCTCCGAACGGCGGACGGCGTTCTGGTGTATACCTCGTGTATACTTCCAGCGCCCGCCGCCGTCGGCGACGCTAAACCCGCATCGGCATCAGGACGTAGAGGGCCGCACTCTTCTCGTCCTGGCGGATGAGCGTCGGCGCGCCGGGATCGGCGAGGTGGAGCTCGACCGTGTCGCCGTCGATCTGGTGGAGAATGTCCTTCAGGTAATTGGCGTTGAAGCCGATCTCCATTCCGTCGGCGCGGTAGTCGGCGGGGACTTCCTCGGCGGCGGTGCCGTTGTCCGGGCTGGTCACCGACAGGGTGACCTTGTCGTTTTCCAGGCCCATCTTCACCGCACGGGTCTTCTCGGTGGCGATCGTCGCCACGCGGTCGACACCTTCGTAGAACGACTTCGGATCGAGCTTCAGCAGCTTGTCGTTAGCCGTTGGAATGACCCGGGAATAGTCGGGGAACGTGCCGTCGATCAGCTTGCTGGTGAGGACCACTCCGCCCTCTCCGCCGAGGGAGAAACGCACCTTGCTGGCGGACAGATCGACCTGGACCTGCGAATCGAGCGCCTCCTCGAGCAGCTTGCGCAGTTCGGCGACCGCTTTGCGCGGAACGATCACGTCGGGCATGCCCTCGGCCCCCTCGGGGCGCGGAATGGTGAAGCGGGCCAGCCTGTGGCCATCCGTCGCCGCCGCCTTGAGCACCGGCCGGTCCTCGTCGGAGACGTGCAGGAAGATGCCGTTGAGGTAGTAGCGCGTTTCCTCGGTCGAGATGGCGAACTTCGTCCGGTCGATCAGCTCGGCGAGTGTCTTGGCCGGCACCTCGAAGCTGGTTGGCAGGTCGCCTTCGACGATCACCGGAAAGTCGTCGCGCGGCAGGGTCGGCAGCGAGAACCGGCTGCGCCCTGCCTTCACCGCCATGCGGTTGTCGGCCGTCTCGAGGCTGACTTGCGATCCTTCGGGCAGCTTGCGGGCGATGTCGAACAGCAGATGCGCCGAAACGGTAATGGCGCCGGCTTGCTCGACCGACGCGGTGGCGATCTGCTCGACCACCTGCAAGTCGAGGTCCGTCGCCATGACCTTGAGCGTCCCGCCGTCGGAGGCATCGAGCAGGACGTTGGAAAGGATCGGGATGGTGTTGCGGCGCTCGACCACCGACTGCACGTGGGACAGGCAGCGCAGCAGCGTCGCGCGTTCGATGGTGGCCTTCATCGGTCTTACTCTTACCCCTCAGCAGCGCCCACATGCGTATCCGGGGCCGGATTCGCCCCAAAAACGGCATCGGGCGCCGGTATCTCGTGAAATATCCTTAGCGGTGGGGCCGCTAGGGGCAAGATTGAAGGCGAGGCCTCACGCTTTCCTTGGGGATAACGCCGCTCATGACAGCATCGCCATGCCGCCGTTGACGTGCAGCGTCTGCCCGGTGACATAACCCGCTTCCCTCGAGGCGAGGTAGGCCACGGCGGCTCCGATGTCCTCGCCCTCGCCCATCCGGCCCATCGGGATGCGCGCGTTGAGCGCCTCCTTTTGCGCCTCGGGCAACTGGTCGGTCATCGCGGTTCGGATAAACCCCGGGGCGACGCAGTTGACGGTGATGCCGCGGCTCGCCAGCTCCTGCGCCAGCGCCTTCGACATGGCGGTGAGGCCACCCTTGGCGGCGGCGTAGTTCGCCTGCCCGGGGTTGCCGGTCGCGCCGACCACGCTGGTGATCGTGACCATCCGGCCGTAGCGCGCCTTCATCATCGGCCTCGCAGCCGCCCGCATCAAGCGGAACGCGGCTTCGAGGTTGATGCGGATCACCGCGTCCCATTCCTCGTCCTTCATCCGCATCGCCAGATTGTCGCGGGTGATGCCGGCGTTGTTCACCAGGATGTCGAGCTTGCCGAACGTGTCGATCGCCGCGGGAACCAGCTCCTCCACTTGGGTGGTATCGGACAGATCGCAGGTGATCTCGACATGGTCGCCGCCGATCTCGCGGTTCAATTGCTCACGGAAGACGCGCAGCTTTTCGCCGTTCGAGCCCGACAGCGCGACCCGCGCACCCTGCCGCGCAAGGGCAAAGGCAATCGCCGAGCCGATACCCCCGCTCGCACCGGTGACCAGCGCGGTCATCCCTTCGAGGTTGAACATCACGCGATCTCCTTCGCCAGCACTTCGATATCGGCCATGGTCACGACGCTGCTCGGGCGGGCGTCAGGGTCGATGCGGCCGATCATCGGGCCGAGCACTTTGCCGCCGAGCTCGACGAAGTGTTCGACCCCGGCCGCGCGCATCGCCAGCACGCTCTCGCGCCAGCGGACCCGGCCGCATACCTGTTCGACGAGCAGGCCGCGCTCCTCGTCGGGATCGGTCACTTCGGCTGCGGTGACGTTGGCGTAAAGCGGCAGCCGGAAGGGCCGGGGCGCGGTTCGTTCGAGCGCCTCGGCCATCGCATCCGCCGCGGGGCGCATCAGGTCGCAATGGAACGGCGCCGAAACCGGCAGCAGCACGCCGCGCTTGATCTCGAAATCCTTCACCCGCGCCACCGCACGCTCGATCGCCTCGCGGTGGCCGGAGAGCACGACCTGGGTGGGATCGTTGTCGTTGGCGATCTGGCAGACCTGCCCTTCCGCGGACGCCTCGGCCAGCGCCTGCGCCTTGGCCACGTCGGCCCCCAGCAGCGCGCACATCGCCCCGGCACCCACCGGCACCGCCGCCTGCATCGCCTGCCCGCGCAGCTTCAGCAGCCGCGCTGTGTCGGCAAGCGAGAACGCGCCCGCGGCGCACAGCGCGGTGTATTCGCCGAGGCTGTGCCCGGCGACGCATTCGGCCACCGAAGTCAGCGTCAGCCCGCCTTCCTTTTCGAGCACGCGCACCACCGCGATGGCATTCGCCATGATCGCGGGCTGGGCGTTTTCAGTGAGCGTGAGCCGATCGTCCGGCCCTTCCGCCATGATCGCCGACAGCTTCTGGCCCAGGGCGTCGTCGACTTCCTCGAACACCTCTCTCGCCGCCGGACTGGCGCTTGCCAGCTCGAACCCCATCCCGACCTTCTGGCTGCCCTGCCCCGGGAACACGAACGCGCGCATCTGGCTCTCCTTCGGCCTGAGCGCCTATGCGCGCGGGCGCGGCGCGACAAGGCCGAAGGGGACGATGGTGTTGGCCGCATCGTGACCGATCCCGGCCCGGCCGAGGTATGCGATGCCCGCGCGTTCGCACCAGTAGCGGGCGATGTCCTCCGCCTCCGAACCGAACGGGCGGTCGTTCTCGGGGACCGCGGTGACCATCCCCAATCGCAGGCCAGCCACGTCACCGAGCTGGTGAACCACGTGAAACAGCAGCCGGTCGATCGCATAGAGATGCTCGGCCACTTCCTCGACCAGCACCACATGGCCGGCAAGGTCGGGCATCAGCGGCGTGCCGCAAAGCGCCGCGAGCGTCATCAGGTTGAACGCCGCGGCGGGCCGCTCGCCGAGACCCGGCTCGAGCCCCTGCGCGCTGCCGGAAAGCCATGCGAGCGCCCGGCGCACAGCAGCCTCGCCCCCGTCGCGGCGAATGTCCACCGGCATCGGTCCGTGCGCCGGCCGGCCGATCTTGCCGCGGTAGAGCCCGGCAAGCAGGAAACCGCAGTCGGAATAACCGAGGTAGGTCTTCGCGCCGGCATGGGGGTTCATCCCGGCGAGCGCATCGGCGGCGATGCGGTTGGAGCCGTAGCCGCCCTTGGCGAACCACACGGCTTCGGTCGAGGGATCGTTGGCGCACTCGAGCAGCGCCGCCAGGCGAACCGCGTCGCTTCCCGCGAAGTGGCCCTCGGCAGCGAAGCACTGTTCGTGGAACGCGAGCGAGAGCGCTGGGAACTCCGCCGCCGCGAGCGCGGTCACGCGTTCGGCCACGTCGCGCGTGATCGGGGTGGCCGGCGCGCAGATGGCGATGCGGGTCATGATCTCGCCCTAGCAGCGCTTCACAAGCGGGTCAGCCCCGCCTAGGCACGCGCGCGATCATGGACAGCCCGCTCGACCCTGCCGCCCAGCCCTGGTTCTTCTGCGGCATCGGCGGGTCGGGGATGCTCCCGCTGGCGCAGATCGTGCACGGGCTCGGCGGCACGGTCGCCGGCTCGGATCGCAGCCGCGACCAGGGGCGCACGCCCGATAAGTTCGCCTGGCTCGAAGCCAACGGCTTCGCGCTGTTCCCGCAAGACGGCAGCGGCATCACCGGCCCCGAGCAGATCGTGGTCGCCAGCGCCGCGGTCGAAGACACAGTGCCCGAGATCGTCCGCGCGGCCGAACTCGGCTGCCGGCGGATGACCCGCGCGCAACTCAACGCCGCGCTGTTCAACGCGGCGGAGACCGGAGTCGCGGTTGCCGGCACCAGCGGAAAATCGACCGTGACCGCGATGCTTGGATGGATTCTACACGCGGCGGGCCGCGCACCGACGATAATGAACGGCGCGGTGATGACGAATTTCGTCACCCCCGCCAATCCGTTCGCCAGCGCCCAGGTCGGCGGGGCGGACGTTTATGTCAGCGAGGTCGACGAAAGCGACGGCTCGATCGCGCTCTATCGGCCCGCTGTCGGCGTGCTGCTCAACATCAGCCTCGACCACAAGAGCATGGACGAACTGCGGATGCTGTTCGAGGCGTTCGTGAGCGCGTCAGCGACCAGCGCGGTCAACCTCGACGACCCGGAGGCCTCGGTGCTCGCAGGCCGAAGTTCGGCCCTGGGCTTCGGGATCGAGGCGCCGGACGCGCAGCTCTCCGTTTTGCCGGGCACGATCGCCGAGGGGCCCCTGTCGATCGCCGCCACCGTGCTCGACCGGCGCGACGGATCGCACCATCCATTGTCGATCGGAATGCCCGGAAAGCACAATCTGTCGAACGCCCTGGCCGCGATCGCGGGGGCGGCGCTGGCGGGGGTGCCGGTCTCGGAAGCGGCTCGCGCACTGGCAAGTTTTGCGGGGCTCGCGCGCCGGTTCGCGGTGGTCGGCACCAGCCCCGCCGGGATCTCCGTGATCGACGACTTCGGCCACAATCCGGAAAAATGCGCGGCCACCCTGCGCGCGCTGAAGCGCCATCCCGGCCGGGTTGTCGCCTTCTTTCAGCCGCACGGCTTCGGCCCGCTGCGGCAGATGGGCGCGGAGCTGGCCGAGACCTTCGCGCGCGAGCTCGAACCCGATGACGTCACGCTGATCTGCGACCCGCTCGATCTGGGCGGGACCGTCGAGCGCGACGAAGGAGCCACGCGGGTGGCCCAAGCGATCAATGCGGCGGGCGGTCGAGCGGAACATTTCTCGACCCGCGAGGCTGCGGCCGAGCGGATCGCCGCGCTTGCCCGGGCGGGCGACCGGATCGTCGTGATGGGCGCGCGCGACGATACGCTGACCGAGTTCGCGCGGGCTCTGCTGGCGCGCCTGCCCTGAGGCAGGCTCAGTGAGCCTCGGCCTGCTTGCCGACCCCGTGGCCCATCCGCAGCACTTTGTGCATGACGAACACCACCAGCAGTCCGATCGCCAGCCCGAGCAGCGCGGAGATCGCCGCATAAGTGAACCAGCCCGCTACACCGGCCAGCGCCCCTGCAGCGTGCTCGACAGCATGCTGCACCCCGTGGGCCCAGTCCGAAGGACCGTGCACCCCTAGCTCGTGCAGGCCGTGGAGCACGATTCCCCCGCCCACCCACAGCATGGCGATCGTCCCGATCAACGACAGCGCCGCGAGCAGCACCGGCATCGCGCGCAGCAGCAGGCGCCCGACCGCTTGCTCCCCGGCCGAGGAGCGGCCGGTCAGGTGCAAGCCGACATCGTCCATCTTCACGATCAGCGCGACCGCGCCATAGACGATCACCGTGATTGCGATGCCGACCGCGGCGAGGGCGATCGCGCGCATCCAGAAGCTGTCGGTCATGCCGGCGATTTCGTTGAGCGAGATCGCCATGATCTCGGCCGAGAGGATCAGATCGGTGCGGATCGCTCCCGCCACGCGCTGCTCCTCGAACCTCGCCGGGTCCTCGATCGGGTCGCCCAGGGTCTTGCCGTGCTTCTCGCCGCCGAGCTTCTCGAGCACCTTTTCGGCGCCCTCGAACGCGAGATACGTGCCGCCAAGAATCAGCAGCCAGATGATCGCCTGCGGCAGTAGCCAGCTCAGCAGCAATGCACCCGGCAGCAGGAACACCAGCTTGTTCTTGAGGCTGCCGCGCGCAATGCTGGCGATGATCGGCAGCTCGCGGGCCGGATCGAGGCCGGTGACGTAGGACGGCGTGACCGCGGCGTCGTCGATCACCACCCCGGCCGCCTTGCTGCCCGCCTTGCCGACGGCAACGCCGACATCGTCGATCGAGGCCGCCGCCGCCCGCGCGATCACCGAAACGTCGTCAAGCAGTGCAACCAGGCCGCCGGGCATCGCTCTCTCCCTGTTCGCCGCGCGCCCTGCCCGGCCCGCACCCAGCGCACAAGACTTGCTTTTGTGCGCGGTGCGGCTATGTGCGCGCCTTCCTCGCCCTCGGGCGGGGCCGAAGAAAGCCGGAGGGGCCCCGCGATCCGCGCGGACAAGCCAGCGATCGGCACGCACAAGGAACCGAGAATATGGCTCTCTACGAGCACATCTTTCTCGCGCGCCAGGATCTGAGCCAGGCTCAGGTCGATGCACTGGCCGCGACGGCCACCGAGATCGTCGAGAAGAACGACGGCAAGGTGACCAAGACCGAGACCTGGGGTCTCAAGAACCTCGCCTACAAGATCGACCGCAACCGCAAGGCGCACTTCGTGCTGCTCAACATCGAGGGCCCCGGCTCCGTCGTTGCCGAGCTCGAGCGCCAGACGCGGATCAACGAGGACGTGATCCGCTATCTCACCGTGCGCGTCGACGAGCACGAGACCGGCCCGAGCGTGATGATGCGCAAGGGCGACCGCGACCGCGACCGCAAGCCGCGCCGCGACCGCGAGGAGCGCGACTGATGGCCCGCCCGTTTTTCCGCCGCCGCAAGTCCTGCCCGTTCTCGGGCAAGAACGCGCCCAAGATCGATTACAAGGATGTGCGCCTCCTCCAGGGCTTCATGTCCGAACGCGGCAAGATCGTCCCCAGCCGCATCACGGCCGTGTCGGCCAAGAAGCAGCGCGAGCTCGCGCAAGCGATCAAGCGTTCGCGCCAGATCGGCCTGCTTCCCTACATCGTGAAGTAAGGAGCGCAGCGTCATGGAAATCATCCTGCTCGAACGCATCGCCAAGCTCGGCGCGATGGGCGATGTCGTGACCGTCAAGGACGGCTACGCGCGCAACTTTCTCCTGCCGCAGAAGAAGGCGCTGCGCGCCAACGATGCGAACCGCAAGGTCTACGAAGCCAACCGCGAGCGACTGGAGAAGGAAAACGCCAGCCGCCGGGGCGACGCGGAAAAGGCCGGCGAGAAGCTCGAAGGCGCGGAGATCGTGCTGATCCGATCGTCCTCGAACGCCGGCCAGCTCTATGGCTCGGTCAACGTGCGCGACGTGGTCCAGGGCCTCGAGGCCGCCGGTCACAAGGTCGACAAGCGGCAGGTCGTCATGGGCCACCCGATCAAGACGCTCGGCATCCACGAGGTGACGATCGCGCTGCACCCCGAGGTGCACGTGACGGTCAAGGCCAACGTCGCCCGCTCGGACGACGAGGCAGAGCTCCAGCGCCAGGGCGTCGATGTGATCGGCGCGATGGCCGAGGAGGAGCGCGGCGAGAGCGAGGGCTTCACCGAAGCGGTCGACCCGAGCCTCGAGCCCGGCGAAATCCCGGCCGACCTGCTGGAAGAGCGGGCCGCGACGGCCGATCAGGCCTGAGCAGTCGGCGATGGACTTGAGGCGCTGGGAAGCCGGCGCCTCATTCGCTGACATCAGTTGCGCGGGCCGCCGCCGAACTCGATCACCTGAAGTTCCATAACCGAGGTCGGTGCCCGCATGACCCGGCCGACCACGATGCCTTTGTCGCAATCCCAACGGAATCGCCCTTCCATGGCCGAGCTAGGCGTGATCGGCTCGGTCATCGGGCACGCGCCGACCAGCTCCCAGATCTCGGCGACCTCGCGCGCGCGCTGGGACAAGTCCTTGTCCATCGCGACATTGGCCGCCAGCGGAAGGTTCTCGAACGATCCAGTCAGCCAAGCCCGCTTGGCCACCGCATACGCCTGCGCCAAGGCGGGCGACACGGGAACGGGGCGGGGAGGAATCAGCCCCGCGCGGCGCAGCATCAGCAAGGTTCTGAAATTGGCCGTCCCCAGCCCGGTATAGGTGTTGTTGCTGAACACGAACGCGCCCACCCCGGCGTCGGGAAGCAGGATCATGTTCGACCCGTAGCCCGGATAGCCGCCGCCGTGGGTCAGCACACGGCCCAGATCGCAGTCGCCGATCACCCGCAAACCGGCAGCATAACCGATCGACTGGCGGCACGGCTCACCGAGTTCGTTCGCACGCTCGATCGGCGGCATGTAAGCGATCGCGGCAACGAGGTCGCGCACTGTCGCGCGCCGGACCGGCCCGCTCTCGGGATCGTCGCGGGGGGGCCAGGCGGAGAGCAGGAACGCCATCCACCTGGCATAGTCGTTGGCGGTGGTTTCCACCCCGCCCATCGCTCCGAAGGCGCCGTCGCGCATGTCCGGCTCGCGCACCCACGCCCGGTCCTGCCAACGATAGCCGAGCGCGCGCGAACCGGGCGGGCCGGCATAGATATCGTAGCCGGTCGAGCGCATGCCGAGCGGCTGCATGATGATCTCGCGGATATAGTCCTGGTAGCGCCGTCCGGAGACATTCGAGATGATCCGACCGAGCAGCGCGTAACCGTAGTTCGAATACTCGTGCCGCACGCCCGGCGTGCTGGCGAAGTCCACCCCGGCCGCGATGAGCGCGCCGAACGCGTCGTCTCCCAGAGGCTGCTGGCGGTCGCCCCACGGATCGTCGGTGACCAGCCCGGCCCGGTGGTGCATCAGGTCCGCAACCGTGATCGGCCGCGCGTCGGCAGACGGCAGCCTCCACGTCGCGAGCTCGGGCACACATCGCGCGGCTGGCGCATCGAGCGAGAGCTTGCCTTGGTCGCGCAAGTGCAGGATCGCGAGCGCGGTGAACGCCTTGGACATGGAGGCGATTCGGAAACGGGTATCGGCATCGACCGCTGCGCCGGTCTCGATGTCGCGCACTCCCAGACCCTCGACGAGCACCAGACGCCCATCCTTGACGACGCCGAACACGGTGCCGGGCACGTGCGCCTCGGTGCGCGCGGCGTCGTAGTTCGCGCGGATTTCAGCCGCCATCGATTCGATCGACGTTCGTTCGGTCCCCGCTTCCGCGGCAAGCGCGCGCGGGAGGCAGGCGAGGACCAGCAACGCGGCCGCGCGCATCGACCGGCCGCTCATCGCGTGATCCTCCGCTCGATCGCATCCCAGATCATCCCTGCGGTATCGGTTCCGTTGAACCGGTCGATCGCGACGATGCCCGTCGGGCTGGTGACATTTATCTCGGTGAGCCACTTGCCGCCGATCACATCGATTCCGACGAAGATCAGCCCGAGCTCCCTCAGGCGCGGCCCCATGGCGGCGCAGATCTCCTCCTCGCGCGGGGTCAGCTTGGTCGCCTCGGCGCTGCCCCCCACCGCCAGGTTCGAGCGGAACTCGCCCTCGCCGGGCTTGCGGTTAATGGCTCCCGCCACTTCGCCGTCGACCAGCACGATGCGCTTGTCGCCCTCGGCCACTTCAGGAAGGAAGGGCTGCACCATGTGCGGCTCGGGCCAGGTCTGGTTGAACACTTCGAACAATGCCGAGAGGTTATCGCCCTCCGCGGGCACGCGGAAGATCGCCTTGCCGCCGTTTCCGTGGATTGGCTTCACCACCACCGCGCCGTGCCGCCGCTGAAACGCGCGGACCTCCTCGACCAACCGCGTCACCAGCGTTGGCGGCATGAACGCGCGGTAATCGAGCACCATGACCTTTTCCGGCGCGTTGCGCACTGCGCGCGGGTTGTTGACCACCAGCGTCTCGCCCTCGATCCGTTCGAGCAGGTGGGTGGCGGTGATATAGCCCATGTCGAACGGCGGATCCTGGCGCATCAGCACGACATCGATGTCGCGGCCGAGATCGAGCCGGCGCGGCTCGCCGGCAGCGAAGTGATCCCCCGCCACGGGGCGGACCGAAACCGGGCGCGCATTGGCGCTCAACCGGTCCTCGGCGTCGAGCGTCAAGCCGCCGACATCGTAGTGGAACAACTCGTGCGCGCGGGATTGCGCGCTCAACATCAGCGCGAAGCTCGAATCGCCGGTGATGTTGATGCTCTCCAGCGGGTCCATCTGGACCGCGACACGCAGGCTCATGGCTTTCTCCGCTCGTCCCGAGCCTGTCGAAGGGTCAGGGCATCCATGCGTTGACGATGTGCTGCGGCAGCCGGCCCGGCGCAAGCAGGATCACGTCGACGCGCAAGTCCTCGCCGGCCTGCGCGTATTCGTGCGCCACGGCCTCGGCCGCGGCGGCGACCCGGCGCAGGCGATACTCGTCGATCGCGATCGCCAGATCGTCCGAACGCTTGCGCCATTTGACCTCGACGAACGCCACCGTGCCAGCGCGGCGGACCACGAGGTCGATCTCCCCCAGCGGCGTCTTGCGGCGGCGGGCGAGCACCGCCCAGCCCTTGGCGCGCAGGTAGAGCTCGGCCGCCAACTCCCCGCGCCGCCCCTCCCGCTCGGCTCGCTGGCGCTTCATTCCCCGCGCATTGCCAAGGCGCGCGCGTAGAGCATCTTGCGGTCGAGCCCGGTGGCCTTCGCTACTTTGGCTGCTGCCTGCGAGGGTTTCTGCGTGGCCAGAGCCTCGGTCAACATTTTGTCGGCATCGCCTTCGTCGGGTTGCTGCGCAAGCGGGGGCGCGATCAGCAGCACGATCTCGCCCTTGGGAGGATGCGCCGCATAATGGCTCGCCACCGCCTCCGCCGCGCCGGTGCGGCACTCCTCGTGCAGCTTGGTGAGCTCCCGAGCGACCGCGACGTCCCGCCCAGGGAGCAGGCGCCCCACCGTCTCGAGCGTGCGGACGAGCCGCGGCCCGGTCTCGTAAAACACCAGCGTCGCCGGGACCGTCGCGAGAGCGGCGAGCGTATCGCCCCGCGCCTTGTCCTTGGCGGGCAGGAACCCTGCGAACAAAAACCGGTCGGTGGGCAACCCGGAAACGGTGATTCCGGCAACGGCCGCACACGGCCCGGGGAGCGTGACGATCGAAATGCCCGCTTCGCGCGCCTCGCGCACGAGGCGATAGCCGGGGTCCGATACCAGCGGCGTGCCCGCGTCGCTCACGAGCGCTACCGCGCGGGTGCGCATGACTTCGATCAGGCGAGCCCGGTCTTTCTCCTCAGCATGGTCATCGTAGCGCCAGAGCGGTTTCGAGGCGCCCAGGTGCCGCATGAGCTTGGTCGTCACTCTGGTGTCCTCGCACGCAACAGCGTCGCACCGGCGCAGAACATCGGCCGCGCGCAGAGTGATGTCGCCGAGATTGCCAATCGGCGTGGCCACGATGTAGAGCCCGGCGGGCAAGGTCGCGGATGATTGCTGGTGCACGGCGCGCCTCATGAACCAGCGACGCGGGGAGCGGCAAGCATGAACGTGGCGAGCATCGGGCGGCGGCAATTCGCGATCATGGGCGCCGTGCTGCTGTTGGCCGGCTGCAAGGTGATCCCGGGCGGAGGCGAGCCACGTCCCGATCCGCTACCTGCGCCCACCCCGACCCCCACCGCGCCCGCCACGGCGCTGCCAACCGACGAGACCCGCCACCGCCTTGCCCTGCTGGTGCCGATGTCCGGTGCGAACGGTGCGGTCGGGCAGTCGATCGCCAACGCCACCACAATGGCCCTGCTCGACACCAGCGCCGACAATCTGCGCATCACCACCTACGATACCGCCGGGGGCGCGCGCGAGGCAGCCCGCCGTGCGGTAGCGGAGGGGAACACGCTCATCCTCGGGCCATTGATGGCCGAGGACGTGGCGCAGGCGCTTGCCGAAGCGCGGCCCGCGAACGTCCCGTTGATCACCTTCTCGAACGACAGCGCGGTTGCAGGGCCCGACGTGTTCGTGATGGGCCAGGCACCCGAGCAGTCGATCGCGCGGACGGTCGGTTATGCCCGCGCCCGTGGGCTCGCCCGCTTTGCCGCGATCGTGCCCGAGGGCGCGTACGGCGAGCGCGCTGCAGCCGCCTTCCGCAGCACAGTGGTCGCGCGAGGCGGCACGATTGCGGGGATCGAGACCTACGCCCGGGGCAACCCCTCGATCGTCAGTTCGGCTAACCGGCTCGCGCAGGCGGGCGGCTACGACGCCGTGCTGATCGCCGACGGCGCGCGGCTCGCCGGGCAGGCGGCGGCGGCCGTGCGCCCGCGGGCAACGAGCTCGGTGCGCATTCTCGGTACCGAGCTGTGGAGCGGGGAAGGCGATGTCGCCCGCACCGCCGCGCTGAGGGGAGCCTGGTTTTCGGCCATTCCCGACGCGCGCTTCAGGCGGTTTTCCGACAGCTACCGCGCGCGCTTCGGTGCCCAGCCCTACCGCGTCTCGACGCTGGGGTACGACGCGGTCCTGCTGGCGCTTAGGATCGCGCGCGAATGGCGTCCGGGCCGCAGCTTCCCGGTCGCGCGGCTCTATGACGAAGGCGGATTCCTCGGCCTCGACGGCGCCTTTCGCTTCGGCCGCAACGGGGTCATTCAGCGAACGATGGAGGTGCGCGAGGTGCGCGACGGCTCGGTGGCCATCGTCGAGCCTGCACCGGCGACCTTCCCCGGCTGACGAGGCGAGGCTGGCGATAACTCGCAGCCCGCCTTGAAGGCGCGCGAATCCGCGGCCTATAGCCTGCGCCGATGTCCGACGACCTGTTCGCCAATCCGCTTGCCGACAGCGGCGCTTACGATGCGTCCTCGATCGAGGTGCTCGAGGGGCTCGAGCCGGTCCGCCGCCGACCGGGGATGTATATCGGCGGGACCGACGAGCGCGCGCTGCACCATCTCGCCGCCGAGGTGCTCGACAACGCGATGGACGAGGCGGTCGCGGGCCATGCCAACCGGATCGAGGTGGAGCTTGGCGAGGGCAATCGCCTCACCATCAGCGACAACGGTCGCGGCATACCGGTGGACGAGCACCCGAAGTTCCCGGGCAAGTCGACGCTCGAGGTGATCCTCACCACGCTCCATTCGGGGGGCAAGTTCTCGGGCAAGGCTTACGCAACCAGCGGGGGCCTCCACGGGGTGGGCGTATCGGTCGTCAACGCGCTCAGCGACCGGACCAGGGTGGAGGTCGCGCGCAATCGCGAGCTTTACGCGCAGGAGTTCTGCAGAGGCGCGCCGACGGGGCCGATCCAGCGGCTCGGCAGCACGCCCAATCGCAGGGGCACCACGGTGGCGTTTCGCCCGGACCCCGACATCTTCGGCGACCGCCTGTTCAGCCCGAGACGGCTGTTCAAGCTCGCCCGCTCGAAGGCGTACCTCTACGCGGGCGTCGAGATACGCTGGAAATGCGCCCCCTCGCTCGCGGCCGAAGACGTGCCGGCTGAGGCAGTGTTTCAGTTCCCAGGCGGCCTTACCGACCATCTCGCCGAACAGGTGGGAGCGCGCGAGTGCGTCACCAGTCAGCCGTTCGCCGGCCGGCAGGACTTTCCCGACGAGCACGGCCGGGTCGAATGGGCTATCGCCTGGCCGCTGTGGAGCGACGGGGCATTCAGCTGGTATTGCAACACCGTTCCCACACCGGACGGTGGCACGCACGAGCAGGGGCTGCGCGCCGCGCTGACCAAGGGAGTGCGAGCGTTCGGCGAGCTTGTCGGACAGAAGAAGGCGAAAGACATCGCGGCCGACGACGTGATGGCGGGCGCCGAGATCATGCTCAGCGTGTTCATCCGCGATCCGCAATTCCAGAGCCAGACCAAGGACCGGCTGACCTCGCCCGAGGCGGCCCGCCTCGTCGAGAACGCGGTGCGCGATCATTTCGACCACTTCCTATCGGACAACATGGAGCGTGGGCGCGCGTTGCTCGCCGCGGTGATGGAGCGGATGGACGAGCGGCTGAAGCGCAAGGCCGAGCGCGAGGTCAAACGCAAAACCGCCACCAACGCCCGCAAGCTGCGCCTGCCCGGCAAGCTGACCGACTGCTCGGGCGAAGGCGATGGCGAGACCGAACTGTTCATCGTCGAAGGCGACAGCGCGGGCGGCAGCGCCAAGCAGGCGCGCGACCGCAAGACCCAGGCCATCCTGCCGATCCGCGGCAAGATTTTGAACGTCGCCAGCGCCAGTGCCGACAAGATCCGCGCGAACAGCGAAATCGCCGACCTGATCTTGGCGCTCGGCTGCGGCAGCCGCAAGGACTGCAACCCCGATGCCTTGCGCTACGACCGAGTGGTGATCATGACCGACGCCGATGTCGACGGCGCGCATATCGCCACGCTGCTGATGACGTTCTTCTTCCAGGAGATGCCCGAACTCGTCCGCCGCGGGCACCTGTTTCTCGCCCAGCCGCCGCTGTATCGCCTGACTGCCGGCAAGGAGAGTGCCTATGCCCGCGACGATGCGCACCGCGCCGAGCTCGAGGCGACGGTGTTCAAGGGCAAGAAAGTCGAGGTCGCGCGCTTCAAAGGGCTCGGGGAGATGAACCCGCAGCAGCTGCGCGAGACGACGATGAACCCGGCGACGCGCAGCCTGATCCGCATCACCCTTCCCCCCGAGCACGAGCAGCGCCACGCTGTCAGCGAACTGGTCGATCAACTGATGGGGCGCAATCCCGAGCACCGCTTCAACTTCATCCAGAACCATGCCGCCGACGTCGACCGCGAGATGATCGACGCCTAAGCGCCTTGCGCTCCGCTGCCGTGCCGCTTAACGCCCGCGTAAAGTTGCACAGAGGAACGGGTATGGTCGAGCGGTTCGAAGGCACCAGCAGCTACATCGCAACCGAAGACTTGAAGGTTGCCGTGAACGCGGCGGTCACCCTGCGGCGGCCGCTGCTGGTGAAGGGCGAGCCCGGAACCGGCAAGACCGTGCTCGCCTACGAGATCGCAAGGGCGATCGACGCGCCGCTGATCGAATGGAACGTCAAGTCCACCACCAAGGCCCACCAGGGCCTCTACGAATACGACGCGGTCGCGCGGCTGCGCGACGGCCAGCTGGGCGACGAACGGGTGCACGACATCCGCAACTACATCAAGCGCGGCAAGCTGTGGGATGCGTTCACCTCGCCCCGCCTCCCGGTCCTGCTCATCGACGAGATCGACAAGGCGGACATCGAGTTTCCCAACGACCTGCTGCAGGAACTCGATCGCATGCGCTTCGACGTCTACGAGACGCAGGAGACGATCGAGGCGGCCGAACGCCCGATCGTGGTGATCACCTCGAACAACGAGAAGGAGCTGCCCGACGCGTTCCTGCGCCGCTGCTTCTTCCACTACATCAAGTTCCCCGACCGCGACACGATGCGCGAGATCATCGAGGTGCACTATCCGGGCATCCAGAAAGTCCTCGTCACCAAGGCGATGGAGGTGTTCTACGAGATCCGCGAGGTGCCCGGCCTCAAGAAGAAGCCCTCGACCAGCGAGCTGCTCGACTGGCTCAAGCTGCTCCTCAACGAGGACATGCCGTTGGACGTGCTGCAGAACCGCGACCCGACCAAGGCGATCCCTCCGCTTCACGGCGCGCTGCTCAAGAACGAGCAGGACGTCATGCTGTTCGAGCGCCTCGCGTTCATGGCGCGGCGGCAGGGCGCCTAGCGCGAATTCCCCGCAAGAAAAGCTGCCCGGTGTTGCAACCGGTTAGCACGGCGATAAACCTATGTGAGCGCAGCAGGCGCACGGGTCGCAAAGGGTGCTTCGATGGGAGAAGCGCGTAAGAACGATCGCCACGCGATCGAGGTGTGGGGGCAATACCGCATGTCCACGGGGGTTCGCCGGGACGTGCCGATCAAGGACCTGTCGGAAACCGGCTGCCGCTTCTACGACCGGTTCTCGAGCCTCCAGCCAGGCGCGGAGATCACCCTGCGGATCGAGACGCTGGGGCCCTTCGGCGCCACCGTTCGCTGGCAGGAAGGGGGCTATGTCGGGGTGGAGTTCGCCAGTCGGCTCTACGGCCCCACCTTCGATCACATTCGCCTGCGCCTGTCGCGCTGAGCCTCAGAGCACGTAGGCGAGCTCGAAGTCGCCCCAGCGGCGGCCGTCGATGACCAGCGGAACGTAGACGTTGCGGACGATCTCGTAAGTCATGCCGTCGCCTTCCTGCCGGTAGACCGCCATCATGTAGGGCGCCTTGCTGGCCTTGGCCTTGCGGTCGATCGCGTCGAACAGAATGCGCCCGTTGCGGCAGTACTTGGTGTCGTGCGCGAGGTCGCCCGTTGGCTGACGCGAGCGGTCGGAGACGTGAGTCGGCAGGAAGCCGCGCATGTCGGCCTGACTGCACATCTTGATCGGACCGCCTTCCGCAGTCACCCGGTCGTTGATCGGGCGCCAGTGGGCGTCGGCCCAGCCGCTGAGCAGAGTCCGGAAGCGCTTGGGATTGCTCCCGGGCACCTCGCGGTAATTGCTGTCGAACAGCGCCGCGTGCGTCAGGCCGCCGGCCGCAATCGCCGCTTCGGCCACCGCGACGATTTCGCTTGCGTAGCGCTGCGCCTTGTCGACCATCGCGCTGTCGGCGGGCGAGAGCCCGGCCTTGACCAGCTCGTCGAACATCGAGCTGGCGGTGAGCTCGAGTTCTTCGATCCGCGCGTGCGCACTGCCCAGTTGGGTTTCGTTTGCGAGCGCCGCCCGATCGAACGATTCGAGCACCCCCTGCACCGCGTGGACGTGATCGCTGATCGTCGCTGTCGCGCGGGTGATCTGGTCGTTCTGGCCGTCGACCTCGAGGATCAGCTCGTTGACCGAGCGCATCGTGTGCTGGATCTGGCCGACCGACAGCTTGGCCTCGCCGCTCGCCTTGCCGCCGCGTTCGATCTTGGCGATGACCTCGTCGGCTTCCTTGCCAAGCGTATCGATGGTCCGCCCGATCTCCTCGGTCGCGCGGCGCGTGTCGCCGGCGAGGCTTTTCACCTCGCTTGCCACGACCGCGAAGGTGCGGCCCGCGTCGCCCGCGCGCATCGCCTCGATGGTGGCGTTGAGCGCGAGGATGTTGGTCGTCTCGGCGATCTGGTCGATTTCCTGCGCGCTCGAGCGGACCTGCGCCATCGCGGCGGCGAACCCCGTCACGTGCTGCGCCAGCGTTTCGACGAGCTCGAGCAGCTCGGTGATCTGGCCGAGCGAGGACTCGATGAGCGCCGAGCCTTCGCTCAGCCGCTCGATCGCGCGCTCCGACAGCAGCCGCGCCTCGTCGCTCGCCTGCGCCACGCGCATCTGATCGGTCTCGAGCGCGGCCACCGTGTCTTGCAGCGCGGCGTGTTCGGAGCGGAGCCGCTGCGAGGACAGCATCACCGCGTGGACGATCCCGGCCACGTCGGTGCAGCCCACCGTCACCTCGCCGCAGCTCGCCGAGATGCGCTCGATGCCATGCCCTCCAGTGAGGTCGATCGCTCGATGTTCCATGGCCGCCTGTCCCCTGCCCGCCTCGACCAACCTTTAGGCGGGCGATGGTTAGCGAACGCCTAAGGAACGCCAAAGCGCAGTCGGCGTACAAAAGGTTCAACCTGCCCTTCGCGGCTCGCCAAAGCGCGAGCTGGCGGCCGGTCGCAAACGGCCTCCGCGGCGCGCCGGAATCGATCGGCTGGCATTCGTTCGAAGCAATGGTATGCTGAAGCCATGTTCTTCAACTTCGTCGACGAGCTGCGCGCCGCGGGTATACCCGCCACGTTCAAGGAACATCTCACGCTGATCGAGGCGCTCGACAAGGACGTTATCGAGCAGACCCCCGAAGCATTCTATTACCTCTCCCGCGCCACCTTCGTCAAAGACGAGGGGCTGCTCGACCGTTTCGACCAGGTCTTC
>JBHWTG010000069.1:0-4790 GCA_043427735.1 Tsuneonella sp.
CATCTAGCGGCGGCCGACGGCGAGGTGGATGCGGGTGTCGAAATCCCACCCGACCAGCAGTATCCGCCGACGCGCCCTCAGCATCACCTCCTGCATCAGCCCAAAGTAGTCCTCGGCATCGACGATCACGCTCGCCCGGTCGACCCGCGCGAAACGCCACACCCCCGGCTCGGTGGAGGCATCGTCGAATTCGCACAGGTCCAATTTCCGCTGGCTTTCGGCCAAGCTCGCCCCTTCCGGCCCGGATCGATCTTTGCGAAAATCCCGTTGGAGCAGGCAGCGGCTGGGCGCAAGGGCCGGCCAGGGCCGGAACGATCGCTGCGCCACTTGCGCGGCTTCGCCATCTTCCGCGCCTGCGGCGCCCCGATTCCGAGGTCCGAACGTCCATGCGGACCCCATCAACCTGCAAGGCCGCCCTCCTTGCGGAGAGCGGCCTTGCGGGTTGGCGCGCCCGGAACGATTCGAACGTCCGACCCTCAGATTCGTAGTCTGATGCTCTATCCAGCTGAGCTACGGGCGCGCGTTGGAGGGCGGCACATAGGCATGCCGCCCATGCTTGGCAATCCCTATCGCTCGCGCCCGGCAAGGGCCGCCAGCAGGTCGATATCGAGTGGTGGCAGCGGCAGGCGGGCGATTTCGTCGAGCGCGAACCAGCCGAGCGCGGCGCCCTCGACGGGCGCCGGGGACCCGCAAAAGCGGGTCACCGTGTAAAGCAGGATGACAATCGCGGGCTCCCCCCCGCCCGCCGCGCTTCGCGCGACCGCAGCGGGCGTCAGGTCCTCCGGCGCGACCGCAATCCCCAGTTCCTCAGCGAGCTCCCGAACGAGCGCCGCGCGCGGCGATTCGCCGGGCTCGACCTTGCCGCCGGGGAACTCCCACAGTCCAGCGTGACGCTTGCCCACGGGCCGGCGCTGCATGAGCAGCCGGCCCTCGCGATCGCGCAGCGCCCCGGCCACGACCGTCATGCTTGTCGGATTACTTGCCAAGTCGAACGGACCCCGAAACCTTTTCTTAACCCGGCGAGCGCAAAAAGCGAGCTGTCAGGCGGTATTCGACGGAAGAACCAATGCCGATGCGCAAGCTCTTCAAGGCGATTGCCAGCGACATTTCGGGGGCCACCGCCGTCGAATACGGCCTGATCCTGGCGATGGTTTTCCTCGCCATGCTCGCTGCTGTCCAGAGCTTCGGCAATACGTCGATCCAGATGTGGAACAACATTGCCGAGAAGGTGAAGGCAGCGTGAGGTGATCGGATCGGATTAGGATTTTCTAAACTCCAAATCCGTATCTGACGAAACAGCCCGAAGCCGTGAATTGGGGCGGCCAGGGCGGGGTAAGCGAAGACTGACCAGGAGACGTCACATGCAGTTCATCAAGCAGCTCGTCCGCGACGAAGCGGGCGCCACCGCCATCGAATACGGTCTGATCGCCGCGCTCATCGCGGTTGCCGCGATCGCCGCGATGCAGGGCCTCGGCAATCAGCTGAGCAGCACCTTCACGACCGTTTCCACCAAGATGGCCGGCTGATCGCCGCCACCATCCAACTCGACAAACGAAGGGCGGCGGGAGCGATCCCGCCGCCCTTCTCGTTTGCGTCATTGGCGCCGCTCAGCGGCCGCGGACGACCAGCTTGACCTTCTGGCCCGGGGTCACGGTCTGGGTGCCCGTGAGCCCGTTGAGCACGCGGAAGCGCTGCTCGCGCGCGTCATTATACGCCATCCGCGCGGCGAGCGACTGAACGGTGTCGTTGCGCCCCACTGTCACCACGTCGATCACCCGCGGAATGACTTGCGCGGCCTCGTTGGCGCTGATCCGCCGCATCGAATTGAACATCGGCGTGAATACGCCCGTGCGGCCGGCCTGGGTCAGCGCGGCGAAATGGAACGCCTGACTGTTGGAGAACTCGTAGGCGAACACCACCACGTCGACCTGCCGCCCGCCAGAATTGACCCGGGCGACGCCATACATCGCGGGCAGGCCGTTGACCGTGGTACGCTGCAAGGTCTGCGGCGCCAGCTGCTGGTTCACGGACGCGAACGCCTGCCGCACGTAAGTCTCGAGGCTGCCGTTGTAGGGCGCGGTGGTGAGCTGGGCTTGGCCGCTCTGCCCGTTGATTGACACCGCACGGGTGCCGTTGACCATGTAGAACCCGGTGGGCGCGGTAAACGACAGCCGCAGGTCGGGATGAATGAACTGGCGCCCTTCGATCATCCCCTGCGCGGGATCGTCACCGTATGTCAGCCCGTCGATCCGGGCGAGGAACGTGTCGCGGTTGGTGGTGCCCGACACGGTGCCTGCGAGCGAGGCGGCGGTCCGCACGCGGCTCGCGGGATCGGGGTGAGTCGACGCCCATTGCGGGATACGCGCGTCGTTGCGGCCCTGGAGCGAGGCGTCGAGCGCGTTCTGGCTGGCGAGGCTCTGCAGCACGGTCGACATTGCGCGCGGGTCGTATCCGGCCGAGCGCAGGTACTGGATGCCGAGACGGTCGGCCTCGAGCTCCTGGCTGCGCGAGAATTTGAGCGTGAGCATCTGCGTGCCCTGCTGGATGCCTTGCCCGAGCATCTGGCCGATCTGGCTGTTGCCCAGCACCGCTCCCGCGAGCACCGTGCCGAGCAGCCCGATGATCGAGTTTTTAGTGTTCTCCTTCTGCCGACGCTGGGCATGCCGCGCCGCGACGTGGCCGACCTCGTGGCCGAGAACGCCCGCGAGCTCGGCCTCGTTGTTCATCAGCGCCACGAGCTGGCGGGTGGTGTAGATGTAGCCACCCGGTATCGCGAGGGCGTTGTTGACCGAGCTGTTGAGCAGCGAGACGGTGAACGCATCGCGCGCGCCCGACAGCCCCGAATGCACGGCGATGTTCTTGCCGACCTGCTCGACGTATTGCGCGTGCGGGCCGGTCATCGCCCCGCCGAATTCCTGGAGCAGCTGCGGGTGCGCCTCGGCCCCTTGCCTCGCCTCGGCCTGAGAAATCGAGGTTGCGGTGCGCGCGCCCTGCGCTTGGGCGGGGGTCGCGCAACCGGCGAGAGCGAGCGAGGCGGTGCCGAGCATGAGTGCGCAGGCACGGGTGGGCTTGCGGGATGTATTCACGGAAATAATCTCCAAGGCACGGGCAGCGGCCCACCACACGCCGCGGTTCGTTCAATCTGCGCGAGAAAACCCGCTCAAGGCAGCGTTGGTTCCCCGCACCCCGGCAGGATCAATCGGCGCAAAGGGCCAGGAAGCGCTCCTCGCGCATTCGCCTGACCGATTCCGGCGGCGTCCCGGCGAGCGCATCGAGCTCCTCGCCGATCGCCTGCCCGAGCGTTCGGGCCATCGCCGCGGGGTCGCGGTGCGCACCGCCGACCGGTTCGGGCACGATGCGGTCGATCACCCCGAGGCGCTCGAGATGCTGTGCGGTGACTTTCATGGCCTCGGCGGCGTCGGGCGCCTTTTCCGCGGTGCGCCACAGGATCGACGCGCAGCCCTCGGGCGATATCACCGAATAGACCGCGTGCTCGAGCATCAGCACGCGCTCGGCGCTGGCCAGCGCGACCGCTCCGCCCGAACCGCCTTCGCCGACGATCGTCGCCACCATCGGCACCGGGAGCGCCAGACAGGCCTCGGTCGATCGGGCGATCGCCTCGGCCTGCCCGCGCTCCTCGGCCTCGATCCCGGGGAACGCGCCCGACGTGTCGACCAGCGTCACCACCGGCAGTCCGAACCGCCCGGCGAGCTCCATCAGCCGGATCGCCTTGCGATAACCCTCGGGCTTGCCCATGCCGAAGTTGTGGCGGATGCGGCTCTCGGTGTCGTGACCCTTCTCGTGGCCGATCAGCATCACCTTGCGTCCGCCGAGCGTCGCGAAGCCGCCAAGGATGGCCTGGTCGTCGCCATATGTCCGGTCGCCCCCGAGCGGCACGAAATCGTCGAACGCATGCGCGACGTAATCGCGGAAGTGCGGCCGCTGCGGATGGCGCGCCACCTGCGTCTTCTGCCACGGGGTGAGCGAAGCATATGTCGTCGCCAGCAGCTCGGCGCTCTTCGCCTCGAGCCGGGCGAGCTCGGGCGAGATGTCGACCTCGTCGCTCACCGCGGCGGCGCGCAGTTCGGCAATCCGCTGTTCGAGCTGGGCGACCGGCTTCTCGAATTCGAGGTAGGACTGCATCGCCAGCGCGCTAGTCGCGCCGGCCCGTGCGCGCAAGCGGATGCCGCTCGTTGACGAGCGCTACCAGCCGCGCCGAATCGACGTGGGTGTAAATCTGCGTGGTGGCGATGTCGGCGTGGCCCAGGAGCGTCTGCAGCACCCGCAGGTCCGCCCCGCCCTCGAGCAGATGCGTGGCGAATGCGTGGCGCAGCACGTGCGGGCTGACCTTCTCCGGCGCGACCCCGGCGCGGGCGGCGAGCTCCTTCACCAGCTGGAACAGCCGCACGCGGGTGAGGTGCGCCTCCCCGCGCGAGGGGAACAGATACCTGCCCGCGGGGCGAACGGCCATCCACCGCGCCAGCGCGGCGCGCGCGCGAACCCCCACCGGAACCATCCGCGAAGCGCCGCCCTTGCCGGTCACCGTCACGAAGGGCGCGTCGCGCGGCACTGAGGCCAGCGGGAGCGAGACCAGCTCGGTCGCGCGCAGGCCCGAGCCGTAGAGCATCTCCAGCAGCGCGAGCGTGCGCACCGCCGGCGGAAGATCGCCCGCGGCCTCCTCTTCCGCTCGCGAGAACAGCAGCTCGATCTCGCGGTGGCCGAGCACCTTGGGCAGCGGCCGGCGCGCGGCGGGCCGCGGCAGCGCGCCGCTGGGGTCGTCGGCGCGCAGC
>JBHWTG010000070.1:0-2657 GCA_043427735.1 Tsuneonella sp.
GCCTTCATGAACTCCCCTCCCGCTTGCAGGAAGGGCCCGGAGTGGGCGCGATCGGGCGGGCCATGGCGCGGCCATGCCCACCCCCAGCCCCTCCCGCAAGCGGGAGGCGGACTATCGCGTCGGGTAGTTCGGCGCCTCGCGGGTGATCGCGACGTCGTGGACGTGGCTTTCCGCGAGGCCCGCGCCGGTGATCCGCACGAAGCGCGCCTTCTCGCGCAGCTCTGCGAGCGTGCCGGCGCCGGTATAGCCCATCGCGGCCTTCACTCCGCCGACGAGCTGATGGATCACGTCCTTCGCCGGGCCCTTGTAGGGCACCTGGCCCTCGATCCCCTCGGGCACCAGCTTCAATGCCGAGACGTCCTGCTGGAAGTAGCGGTCGGCCGAGCCGCGGGCCATCGCGCCGACGCTGCCCATCCCGCGATAGGCCTTGTAGCTGCGCCCCTGATAGAGGAACGTCTCGCCCGGACTTTCGGCGGTGCCGGCGAGCATCGAGCCGACCATCACGCTCGCCGCCCCGGCCGCCAGCGCCTTGGCCGCGTCCCCGCTCGTCCTGAGGCCCCCGTCGGCGATCACCGGCACGCCGGACCTGGCCCCTTCCGCCGCGCACTCCATCACCGCGGTGAGCTGCGGCACGCCGACCCCGGCGACCACCCGGGTGGTGCAGATCGATCCCGGCCCGATGCCGACCTTCACCGCATCCGCTCCGGCCTCGATCAGCGCGCGGGTCGCTTCGGCGGTGGCGACGTTGCCGGCGACGACCTGGACCGAGTTCGACAGGACCTTGGCCCGCTCGACCGCCCGCGCGACATCCCTGTTGTGGCCGTGTGCGGTGTCGATCACGACCACGTCGACCTCGGCCTCGATCAGCGCCTGCGTGCGCTCGAACCCGCCGTCGCCCACGGTCGAGGCCGCGGCGACGCGCAGGCGGCCGGTCTCGTCCTTGGTCGCGGCGGGATAGTTCACCGCCTTCTCGATGTCCTTGACGGTGATCAGGCCGACGCAGCGGTAGCTCTCGTCGACCACCAGCAGCTTCTCGATCCGCCGCTGGAGCAACAGCCGCCGCGCTTCCTCCTGGCTGGTGCCGAGCGGCACCGTGGCGAGGTTCTCGCGGGTCATCAGCTCGCGCACCGGCTGGCCGGGATTCTCGGCGAAGCGCACGTCGCGGTTGGTGAGAATGCCGCACAGCTTGCCGCTGTCGTCGGTGACCGGGATGCCGCTGATGCGGTTCTCGGCCATGATCGCCTGGGCTTGCCCGAGCGTCGCGTCCGGGTCGATGGTGATCGGGTTCACCACCATGCCGCTCTCGAACCGCTTGACCGCGCGCACCGCGGCGACCTGGTCCTCCAGGCTGAGGTTGCGGTGCAGCACCCCGATCCCGCCGAGCTGGGCCATGACGATCGCCATGTCCGCCTCGGTCACGGTGTCCATCGCCGCCGAGATCACCGGGATGTTGAGCGCGATCCCGCGAGTCAGCTGGGTGCGAGTGTCGGCCATGCTGGGCACGATATCGCTTTCGCCCGGGCGCAGCAGAACGTCGTCGAAGGTCAGGCCGAGGGGGATGTCGTCGTGTGCCACTGTGCGCGCTCTCGCCGGGGATTTGTGGCGGCCCCCCATAACGACAGGTGCGCGAGGCGACTAGGGGCCGGCGGCGCTTTTTCCGGCGGTCGCGGGCCAGTGGGCGGGATCGGCGAAATGGCGCACCAGCGCGAGCATCAGCTGGAAATCCTCGATCGCTCCGCCGAGCTCGACACCCGCTGCCTCGTCGCCGGGCTGGTGATAACGCTCGGCGGTAAACCGCTCGAGCGGACCGGGCTGCGCGAACGCACTGGTGACCGACACCGCGGGCACATCGCGCTGGAGCAGCGCCCACCCGTCCTGCCGCCTGACGTACGTTTGCGCCAGCGCCTCGTCGCTCTCCTTGCGGCCCATCGTGCGCAGGACGTCGGCGATGCCGGGGTCGAGCGCGGTCAGCCCCTTGCCGACAATCGCCACCGGGCCGCCCGCCGGCGCGACCGCCACGCTGTCGAGATTGAACGCGGCGACGACCGTGTCGAGCGGGATCGGCGGGTTGTCGGCGAACGCCTGCGCGCCCAGCAGGCCCCACTCCTCGGCGGTGGTGGCGACGAAGTAGACGTCGCGCTCGGGCCGCGGCCCGGCGGCCAGCCGGCGGGCGAGCTCGGTCAGCATGGCGAGGCCGCTGGCGTTGTCGACCGCGCCGTTGCAGATCGCGTCCGCCGCGCCGGGCGGGGCGCACACGCCAAAGTGGTCCCAGTGCGCGAGCAGCAGCACCGCTCCGGCGCCCGGACGCTTGCCCGGCAAGCGGGCGATCAGGTTGTGCGTGCGCACGCTGCCGGGCGCCGAGGTCGCCTCGAGCGTGGCGGTGAGATCGAGCGGCCGGGGGCCGAAGCCCGGTTCCTGCCCCGCGCGCGCGAGCTCGGCCCAGCGCTCGACCCCGAGCAGCGTCTCGAGCGCTTCGCGCGCGATGAAACCGTCGAGCGTGACCGCCGGTTCGCTGCCCGCGAGGCGATATCCGCCGCGGCGGCGAGCCGCGACGAGGCTCTCGAACTCGGCCCGGTCGCTCACCACCGCGAGCGCACCCGCCGCACCGCTCCGCAGCAGCGCCTCGCGCTGCTCCGCCTCGCCGGCGTGGTCCCACA
>JBHWTG010000071.1:0-2970 GCA_043427735.1 Tsuneonella sp.
GAACTGTCTCGCTCCCCTCCCGCCTGCGGGAGGGGGTGCTTGCGCGCCTTTGCCGGGCGGGTATAGGCCGCGCCCATGCGCAGCGGACGGATCGAGCGGACCACCAGCGAAACCTCGATCGTGGTCGAGGTGAACCTCGACGGCACCGGCGCCTACGACGTGTCGACCGGGATCGGCTTTCTCGATCACATGGTCGAACAGTTCAGCCGCCACTCTCTGATCGACGTGACGCTGAAGGTCGCGGGCGACCTCCACGTCGATCAGCACCACACCACCGAGGACAGCGCGATCGCGCTCGGCCAGGCGCTCGGCCAGGCGCTCGGCGACAAGGGCGGGATCGGCCGCTACGGCCAGGCCTATTCGCCGATGGACGAGACGCTCGCGCGGGTCGCGCTCGACATCTCGGGCCGGCCGTACCTCGTCTGGCGCGCGGGGTTCAGCCAGGAGAAGCTTGGGCAGTGGGACACCGAGCTGATCGAGCATTGGTTCCATTCGGTTGCCCAGGCGTGCGGCATCACGCTCCACGTCGAGCTCATCTACGGCACCAACAACCACCACATCTGCGAGGCCATCTTCAAAGGCTTCGCCCGCGCGATGCGCGCAGCGGTCGAGCGCGACCCGCGCAAGGGCGAAGCGGTGCCCAGCACCAAAGGTCAGCTCGGCGGATAGCCCGATGGCGGAGGCGATCGCCCTCATCGATTACGGCGCGGGCAACCTTCATTCGGTTCACAACGCGCTGAAGGCCGCGGGGGCGGACCGCGTGCACGTCACCGCCGACCCCGCGCTGGTGCGCGGCGCGCGACGCATCGTGCTGCCCGGCGTCGGCTCGTTCAGGGCCTGCGCGAGCGGCTTGAAGGCGATGCCGGGGCTGGTCGAGGCGCTCGAGGACCGGGTGCTGCACGCCGGTGTGCCGTTCCTCGGGGTGTGCGTCGGGATGCAGCTGCTCGCCTCGCGCGGGCGCGAGCACGGGACCACGCCGGGCCTCGGCTGGATCGCCGGCGAGGTCAGCGCGATCGCGCCGGCCGATCCGGCGATCAAGGTGCCGCACATGGGCTGGAACGATGTCTCGCCGATGCCCCACCGAGACGGGGCCATGCTGATCGAGCGCGGCGAAGCGTACTTCCTCCATTCGTATCACTTCGTGCCCGAGGAAGGGCGCGAGATCGCGGCGATGACCGACCACGGCGGCGGGCTCGTCGCGGCGGTCGCGCGCGACAACATCCTCGGCGTCCAGTTCCATCCGGAAAAGAGCCAGGCCTACGGGCTCGGGCTGCTCGCGCGCTTCCTCGAGTGGCGGCCATGATCGTTTTCCCGGCGATCGACCTCAAAGGCGGCCAGGTCGTCCGCCTCGCCGAAGGGGACATGGCGCGCGCGACGGTTTACGGCGACGATCCGGTGCGCCAAGCGCTGCGCTTCGCCGAGGCCGGGGCGCAACATCTGCACGTGGTCGATCTCGACGGCTCGTTTGCCGGCAAGGCCGAAAACCGCGCCGCGATCGAGGCGATCGTCGCGGCGTTCCCGGGCTACGTCCAGCTCGGCGGCGGCATCCGCAGCGCCGAGGCGATCGTCGGCTGGTTCGAGCTCGGGGTGGCGCGGATCGTGCTCGGCACCGCCGCGCTCGAGGACCCGGATCTCGTGCGCGAGATGGCCGCCGCGTTCCCGGGCGGGATCGTGGTCGCGGTCGACGCCAGGGAGGGGATGGTGGCGACTCAAGGCTGGGCCGAGGTCAGCGACATCCCCGCGGGCGATCTCGCGCGCCGGTTCGAGGATGCCGGCGTCGCCGCGCTGCTGTTCACCGACATCGGCCGCGACGGGATGCTGAAGGGCGTCAACATCGAGGCGACGGTCGATCTGGCGCGCAGCGTCGACATTCCGGTGATCGCCAGCGGCGGGGTCAAGGGGCTCGACGACGTCCGCATCCTGGCGCTCCATGCCGCCGACGGGATCGAAGGCGTGATCACCGGCCGCGCGCTCTACGACGGGCGGCTCGATCTCGCCGCGGCGATCGCGATGGCGGGGGCGGCGTAAGCCATGGCCCTTCGAGACGCGCTCGGCCTGCGGCCTCGACTGCTCCTCAGGACGAGCGGAGGTGGGGACCTGAACCCACTATCCGTTCGTGCTGAGGAGGGATCGAGCGCAGCGCCGTCAGGCGCGAAGTCGAGAGCCCGTCTCGAAGCACGATCGCCCAGGCCCCGCGCATGACCGTCCGCATTCGCGTGATCCCCTGTCTCGACGTCGCGGACGGGCGGGTGGTGAAGGGGGTCGGCTTTGTCGACCTCAAGGACGCCGGCGATCCGGTCGAGCAGGCGCGGGCCTACGATGAGGCGGGCGCCGACGAGCTGTGCTTCCTCGACATTTCCGCCAGCCACGAAGGGCGCGGCACCCTGCTCGATGTCGTCCGGCGCACCGCCGAGGTGTGCTTCATGCCGTTGACCGTCGGCGGCGGAGTGCGCTCGGTCGAGGATGCGCGCGCGCTGCTGCTGGCGGGGGCGGACAAGGTCGCGGTCAACAGCGCGGCGGTCGCGCGCCCCGAGCTGGTGGCCGAGATCGCGGCGAGATTCGGCAGCCAGTGCGTGGTCGCCAGCGTCGACGCCCGCAAGGTCGGTCCGTCGACAGGCTCGGGACAGGCACGGTGGGAAGTGTTCACCCACGGCGGCCGCCGCGCGACCGGGATCGACGCGCTCTCGCACGCGGTGAAGCTCGCCGAGCTCGGCGCCGGCGAGCTGCTGGTCACCTCGATGGACGGGGACGGCACGCAGGGAGGCTACGATCTCGCGCTGACCCGGGCGATCGCCGACGCGGTGCCGGTGCCGGTCGTCGCCAGCGGCGGGGTGGGCACGCTCGAGCACCTGGTCGAGGGCGTCACCAAAGGGCACGCGAGCGCGGTGCTGGCGGCCTCGATCTTCCATTTCGGCAAGCACACCATCGGCGAGGCCCACGCCGCGCTGCGCGCCGCCGGCCTCCCACAAC
>JBHWTG010000072.1:0-16653 GCA_043427735.1 Tsuneonella sp.
TACCGCCCCGCTCGGCGCGGCGCTCCATGTGGCGGATCGCGACGTGCATCCACACCAGCGCCACCAGCACCAGCACGAACAGCAGCACGAAGGCGCTGGTCCACACGCCGGTCAGATCGAGCAGCGCGCCGAACGCCAGCGGCAGGACGAACCCGCCGAGCCCGCCGACCATCCCGACCAGCCCCCCGACCGCGCCGACATGGTTGGGGTAATAGGCAGGGATATGCTTGAACACCGCCGCCTTGCCGAAGCTCATGAACAGGCCGAGCACGAAGATCGTCACGAGGAAGGGTACCAGCCCCATCTCGGTCCTGAAGGTGATCGGCCCGCGCAGCCCTTCGATGATGTAGGTCGTCGGCGGGTATGACAGCATGAACGTCGTCAGCACCGACATGCCGAAGGTGACATACAGCACCGCGCGCGCGCCGTAGCGATCGGACAACTTGCCGCCATAGATGCGAAAGATGCTCGCCGGCACCGAATAGAACGCTGCGAGCATCCCCGCGGTCTTCACGTCGAGGCCGTAGACTCCGATCAGATAGCGCGGCAGCCAGAGCGCCAGCGCGACGAACGCCCCGAACACGAAGAAGTAATAGAGCGCAAAGCGCCACACCTGCAGGTTCTTCAGCACGGAGAGCTGCGAGCCCATCTTCGCCGCCTTGTGCCCTTCCCTGCGGCGCGCGAGCTCGGCCGGGTCTTCGGAAGTCAGGAGCAGGAACACCAGCGTCATGCCGACCAGCGCGGCGGCCCAGATCTGCGCCACCGCCTGCCAGCCGAACGCCACCATCACGAACGGCGCGATGAACTTGGTGACCGCCGAGCCGACGTTGCCGGCGCCGAAAATGCCGAGAGCGGTTCCCTGCCGCTCCTGCGGATAGAACTTGGACACGTAGGTGACACCGACCGAAAAGGTCCCGCCGGCGAGCCCGACCCCGAGCGCGGCGAGCAGCAGCGTCGCGTAGGTATCGGCGTAGGACGTCAGAAACGTCGCGATCGCGGCGAGGATCATCACCGCGGCAAAGACCCGCCGCCCGCCGATCTGGTCGGCCCAGACGCCAAGGAGGACACGCGCGAGCGAGCCCGTGAGGATCGGCGTGCCGACGAGCAGGCCGAACTGGGTCTCGGTGAGCCCCAGCTCGTCCTTGATGCCCAGCCCGATGATCGAGAAGATCGTCCACACCGCGAAACAGGCGGTGAAGGCCACGGTGCTCGTCCAGAGCACCCGGTCGGCCCCGGGAGCGGATGCGGCGCTTGCGTCAGTGGACATGGTTTCGTGCCCCGGCGATGATTGGTCCTGCGCTCATGCACGGCGCTGCGCGCGCGCATTTGACCAGGATCATTTCGCTCGTTCGCCGCATCGCGGTCAGCCGCCCGTGACGCTCATGTGCCGGGCGACGGCCGGCGCGGCGGCCGGTCCGATGCGGAAGTCATGGCGCCGCGGCTTGCCGGCAAGCAACTCGTCGAGCAGCGCGTCCACGAGCGGCCCGCCGCCGTCTCGCAGGGCCGTGCGCAGCTCCACCTTCTGGTCGTGCCCCAGGCAGCCGTAGACCGTGCCGGTCGCGGCGACACGGATGCGGTTGCACCCGTCGCAGAAATTCCGGGTCAGCGGGGTGATCAGGCCGAGCCTGATGCCGAGGCCGCCCACTTCGTAGTAACGCGCCGGCCCACCCGTGCGGCCGAGCGAGGGAGTCAGCTCGAACTGCCGCTCGAGTGCGCGCCTCACCCCGTCCAGCGGCAGATAGTGGTCGGTCCGGTCCTCCTCGACCTCGCCGAGCGGCATGGTCTCGATCAGGGTGAGATCGTGCCCCTCGGCGCCGCACCAGCGGAGCAATTCGGGCACTTCATCCTCGTTGATGCCGGCGAGCGCCACGGTGTTGATCTT
Source organism: Tsuneonella sp. (assembly GCA_043427735.1). GTDB lineage: Bacteria > Pseudomonadota > Alphaproteobacteria > Sphingomonadales > Sphingomonadaceae > Tsuneonella. The sequence goes on from JBHWTG010000072.1 coordinate 1,883, forward strand.
GACCGCGAGCCCCGCGCGCCGCGCCGCGCCGATCCCGCGCAGGACCTGCGCCAGATCGCCGCCGCGCGTGATATGCGCGAACCGCTCCGGACGCAGGCTGTCGAGGCTCACGTTCACGCGCCGCACGCCGGCGGCGCGAAGCCCGCGAGCGAAGTGCTCCAATCGCGTGGCATTGGTGGTCAGCGTCAGTTCGTCGAGACCGTGGCCGAGCCGCCGGCCGAGCGATTCCGCCAGATCGAGAATGCCCCGCCGCACCAGCGGCTCGCCGCCGGTCAGGCGGATCTTGCGCACCCCGCGAGCGATGAAAATGTCGGCCAGCTCGACGATTTCCTCGAGCGACAGGATGTCCTTGCGCGGAAGGAACTGCATCCGCTCGGCCATGCAGTAACGGCACCGCAGGTCGCAGCGGTCGGTGACCGAGATGCGCACGTAGCTGATCCGGCGGCCGAAGCTGTCGACCAGATGCGGCTCAAGGCCGGGCGCTTGCTCCACGGCATCCATTTTGGCGCGAACCTCTCTGCCAACGGCCTAAGCCGCCCTTCGCGGCTGTTTCAACCCCCAACCATGATGTGGATCAAACGCGCCCATTGCGCCCGCCCGTAAGCGCGGCCGCAGGAGCGAAGCGATGACCCCCGAATGCTTTGCGCGCTACGCCGCGACCAATGTCCCGCGCTACACCAGCTACCCGACCGCGCCGAAGTTCTCCGCCGCGGTCGGCGAATCGGACTACCGCGAGTGGCTCGGCGCGGTTGAGCCGGAGAGCCGGGTATCGCTCTATATCCACGTGCCGTTCTGCCGCTCGATGTGCCTCTACTGCGGCTGCCACACCACGGTGACCCACCGCGACGCGCCGATCGAGCGCTACCTCGACGCGCTCGAGCGCGAGATCGAGCTCGTCGCGGCGGCTGCGCCAGGGCGGCTGAACGTCAGCCACCTCCACTTCGGCGGGGGCTCGCCGACGCTCGTCCCGCCGCACCGGATGCTGGCGCTGATGGGCCGGTTGCGGACCACCTTCGCCATCGCTCCGGACGCGGAGATCGCCATCGAGATCGATCCGCGCACGCTCACCCCGGACATCGCCGCCGCGCTCGGCGCCGCCGGGTTCACCCGTGCGAGCATCGGCGTGCAGTGCTTCGACCCGGCCGTCCAGCACGCGATCAACCGGCTGCAGAGCGTCGGCGAGACCGAAGCCGCGGTCACGATGCTGCGCGAGGCCGGGCTGGGCGGGATCAACTTCGATCTCATCTATGGGCTGCCCCGGCAAACCACCGCCTCGTGCCTCTCGACGCTGGACAAGTCGCTGGCGATGGCTCCCGACCGGTTCGCGGTGTTCGGCTACGCGCACGTTCCGCAGTTCAAATTGCACCAGCGACGCATCGATGCCGCAACACTACCGGATTCGCGCGCGCGTCTGGCGCAATCTCGCGCCATCGCGGGCGTTTTGCGGCGAGCGGGATACGCGGAGATCGGGCTCGATCATTTTGCCCGCGAGAGCGATGCGCTGGCCATCGCTCATCGGCAGAACCGGCTGCGCCGCAACTTCCAGGGATACACCACCGACGACGCACAGGTGCAGATCGGTATCGGCTCCTCGGCGATCGGCCGGACGCACCCGGGCTATGTGCAGAACACGGTGCTGATTCCCGACTATCTGGCGCGCGTGGCGGACAGCCGCCTGCCCGTAACCCGCGGCTATGCCCTGAGCGAGGAAGACCGCGTGCGGGCAGCGGTGATCGAGCGGATCATGTGCGATCGGAAGGTCGATCTCGATGCGGTCTGCGTGCCGTTCGGCTGGGACCCGGCTCGCCTCATCGATCCCGAGGCGCTCGCTCGCCTCGCCTGCGACGGCCTTATCGTGCGGCACGGCGCGGTGATCGAAGTCACCGAACCGGCCTATCCGCTCGTGCGGTCGGTCGCCGCCGCGTTCGACGCCTATCTCGCCGACACCGCCGGCCGCTATTCGCGCGCCGCGTGACGAGGCGCCCGAGTCACCCGCATTTCGAGTAGCCGCACTCGAGGCAGTTGGTGCATCCTTCCACCTTGATCACCGCGGCCGCGCCGCACTGGGCGCAGCACATGCCCGGTGTGCGCGCGGGAACGGCCTGGACCGGCTCGTCCAGCGGGAGCGGCGGCTGAGCCACGCCCATGTGCCGCTCGATCACGCCGCCGATCGCCGCCAGCAGCGAAGGCACGTACTTGCCCTGCATCCACGCCCCGCCCCGCGGGTCGAACACCGCCTTCAGCTCTTCCGGCACGAACGAGACATCCCCGCCGCGGCGGAAGACCGCGGAGATCATCCGGGTGACCCCCACGGTCCACGCGTAGTGCTCCATGTTCTTCGAGTTGATGAAGATCTCGAACGGCCGCCGACCCGAGGGGGTGTCGACATCGTTGATCGTGACGTAGACGGCGTGTGCGCTGTCGGGCCATCGGAGCTTGTAGGTGCGCCCCTGCAGTTCGTCCGAGCGGGGGGCGAGCACCGCTTCGGGCTCGGGCGCAGCCACTGGGGGCGACGGCTCCACCCGGAGCACCGACCCGGTGATCGCGTTGGGCCGATAAGTCGTCAGCCCCTTGCAGCCGAGAGCGTACCCTTCGCGGTAGATGTCCGCGAACTCCTCGAAGCCGATGTCCTCGGGGCAGTTCACGGTCTTCGAGATCGAGCTGTCCACCAGAGCCTGCGCCGCGGCCTGCATCCTCAGATGATCCTCGGGCTTCAGCGTCTGGGCGCTGACGAACAGCTCGGGCGGCGGGGCCGCGTTCCCTTTCGCCGCACGCCACGCGCGCATCGCGTAGTCGACGACCGGCTCCATCCGGGCCGACCCGTCGGGTTGCAGGATCCGGCGCTCGTACGAATAGGCAAACACCGGCTCGATCCCCGAGGACACGTTGCCCGCGAGCAGCGAGGTCGTGCCGGTCGGAGCGATCGAGGTGAGACAGCCGTTGCGCAGCCCGTGCTCGGCAACGAGCGCGCGGATCTCATCGTCGAGATCGCGCAAGTTGGGCCGGTCGAGCATGCTCGGATCGTACAGCGGGAACGGGCCTTTCTCGGCCGCCAGCAGCGCCGAGGCGCGGTACGCCTCGCGCTTGATCGTGCCGAGCCATCGCCGGGTGAGCTCGACCGCCTCGTCGCTGCCATAGGCGGCGCCGCAGAACAGCAGCGCGTCGGCAAGCCCGGTGATGCCGAGCCCGATACGCCGCTTGGCCTTGGCCTCGTCCTCCTGCTGCGGCAGCGGGTAGCGCGAGATGTCGATGACGTTGTCGAGCATCCGCACGGCAGTCCGCGTAAGCTCGCCGAGCGCGCTCGCATCGATCCCGGCATCCGCCGCGAACGGCCGGTCGACCAGCGCCGCGAGGTTGATCGAGCCGAGCAGACAGGCGCCGTAAGGTGGCAGCATCTGCTCGCCGCACGGGTTGCTGGCGCTGATCGTCTCGCAATGCGCGAGGTTGTTGGCCGCGTTTACCCGGTCGACGAAGATCACCCCGGGCTCGGCGCACTCGTAAGTCGAGCGCATCAGCCGCTCCCACAGCTCAGTGGCCCGGACCGTACGGTAGACTTCCGCGCCGAAGACGAGCGGCCAGTCGGCGTCGGCCTCAAGCAAAGCCATGAAGGCGTCGGTGACGAGGACCGACAGGTTGAAGTTGCGGAACCGGCCCGCGTCGCGCTTGGCGTCGATGAACGCCTCGATGTCTGGGTGATCGATCCGCAGGCAGCCCATCATCGCGCCCCGCCGCTGCCCGGCCGAATGGACCGTCCGGCACATCGCGTCCCAGCAATCCATGAACGACAGCGGGCCGGAAGCTTGCGCGCCCACGCCGCGCACCAGGCTGCCGCTCGGGCGAATGGTGGAGAAATCCATCCCCACCCCGCCGCCCTGCTGCATGGTGACCGCCGCTTCGCGCAAGTGGTCGAAGATGCCCGGCAGGCTATCGGGGATCGAGCCCATGACGAAGCAGTTGAACAGCGTCACGCTGCGGCCGGTGCCGGCCCCGGCTATGATCCGCCCGGCGGGGATGAACCTGAAGTCGCAGATCGCCTCGAAGAAGCGGGCTTGCCACGCCTCGCGGACGTCGGGCGCCTCGGCCCGCGCGACGGCCCGGGCGACGCGCGCGGCGGTGGCGCCGTAGTCCTCGTCGGGCTCACCCTCCAGCGGGCGGTAGCGGTACTTCGACTGCCAGATTTCCTCCGCCAGACTGACCTCGAACCCCATCGCCGACCTCCTCCGATACGGCGGACGGGATGCCAGCTCGGGCGAACGCGCGGATTGATTTGGCGCATCCGCGGTCTGGCTTTTATCCACAACCGCGGACACCCCGCTCAGGATTCGCCGAGCCGCGGCCGCACGAGGATGGGGCCGTACTCGGCGAGGAACAGCGCGAACGCCGCTCCCCACGCGAGCGCCGACCAGCGCATCGCCAGCGTGTAATCGAACAGCTCGAGCGGAGCGCCGACGCGCAGCAGCGCGCCGATGGTGACGAGCGCGTAGATCGCGATCGTCGCCGCGCTGGCGCGCAGCTCGCGCCCGGTGTGCCCGAGCGTCGCGCGGGTCATCACCGCGAGGATCATCGTCGCCATCGCCCCGGCGGTAAGCGCATGGACCGCGCCGGAGGACGGTATCCGCTCGTCCAGCCGCGAGGCGCCGAGCAGCAGCAACCCGGCCGGCACCCACAGGTAGCCGATGTGGAGGATCGCCACCAGCGGATCGCGCACCGCGCGCAGCCCCTTCCACCGCGCCAGGCGGACCACCTGGAACAGCCCCGCCACGATCAGCATGGCCCCCGCCGCGCGGCTGTCGGGTGCGACGACCCATGCCAGCAGCGAACCCGCCGTCAGCGCGATAGTGACGAGGTCGTATCGGGTCGGCTGCCCCGGCAGCCCTTCGCGCATACCTTGCTTCATCAGCCAGTTGCGCGTGAAGGAGGGGATGATCCGGCCGCCGATGAGGGAAATCATCACCACCACGAGCGACAAGCCCGCCCGCCAGCCCAGCCCGTCGTCGGCGATCACGCCCAGGGCCGCCGCATGGTCGGCCGCGTTGGCCGCGCCGAACAGCAGCACCAGCGCCACGATCGGCACGTTGCGGTTGTTCGCTGCGATGACCTCGCGCGCGGCCAGCGCCGCCAGCACGATGTAGAACCCCATGTCCAGCAGCGCCGGGCCGAGCGTCCCGACCCAGCCCGAACCCAGCACGGCGAGCCGGCCGACGAACCACAGGAGAAACAGCCCCAGCAGCGGGCCTCCGGCGATCGGCAGGCGGCCGGTCCAGTTGGGAATCGCGGTGAGCAGGAACCCGGCGACAACTGCGCCGACGAAGCCGAACAGCATCTCGTGCCGGTGCCAGGCGAGCGGATCGAACGCGGTCGGCAGCGTGATCGTGCCTGCCAGCGCGAGAAGCCAGAGCGTGAGCGCCACGATTGCCCAGGTCGCGCCGCCGAGAAAGAACGGCCGAAACCCGCCCCTGAGCACCGCCGGTGCGGCCGCCATCCGCGCGCGCCGCAGCGCCAGCATCTGTTCGCCTCTGGTCTGCATGGGGTCTCCTCGGATCGGTCGCCGGCGCGTGGGGCTGCTCCGCCGGCGAGCCGCCACAATGGCGGGATGCCGGCGGCCGTGCGTGACCTGAGTCAATCGGCGGCCATCGAGAGAGCCGCGGCACCGAAGCGATCCGCGGCCAGCAAGGCCGGCCCGCCGTCACGGTTCTGCCTCCGCTCCGTCGCCGATAGCGCATCAAGCTGAAACAATCAGACCGTAGCCGCCCCTCGACACTTGGTCAGGGGGTAAGTCAGCGATGGTTCGTCTGCTGTGTTGCGCGAGTTTGATCGCGCTTTCGGTTTCCGCCAGCGCGCAGGAGGGCTCGGTCGACCAGAGCGAAAGCGAAACGCCCGGCCCGATTCAGACCAGCCGCGAGATCGTCGTCCAGGCCGACATCGGCTACCGCAATCGCAGCGAGTCGGCCGAGCCTGTCCTGGTCTATGACGAGGAATACTTTCAGCGGTTCGAGCCGCTCACGGCCGGCGACGCGCTCAAGCGCGTGCCGTCGGTCACCTTCCTGTCGGACGTCATCGAAAGCGACGGGGCGCGGCTGCGCGGGCTCGATCCCGGCTACACCCAGATCCTCATCAACGGCGAAAAGGTACCCGGCAGCCAGGCCGACCGGTCGTTCTTCCTCGATCGCATCCCGGCCGAGCTGATCAAGCAGGTCGAAATCGTCCGATCCTCGTCGGCGCGTCGCACGGGCGACGCGGTCGCGGGGACCCTCAACATCGTCCTGCGCGACAGCTACGGTCTCGACGGTGGCTACGTGCGCGCCGGCGCGATTCATTTCGACGATGGCGAGATCAAGCCCAACGGGGGGTTCTACCTCGGCACGGCGCTGGCCGGCGGTCGTCTGCTGCTCGGGGCCAACGTTCAGGGCCGCTACAACCCGAAGATCAAGTCGAGCCTGCGCTACTCCGATTCGCCCGAGAACGACCCGGCTTTCGCCACCAGTAGCTTCGACAACCGCGAGGATCAGACCGATACCCGCGACGGGACCGATTACGCGGGGAACATCGCCTGGGGCGTCGAGGGCGCCGCAACCGATTTCGAGATTGCCGGCAACTTCGTTCGCACCGAACGGGTCGAGGACGAGCGATCGTTCGAGTACAACGATCCGACTGCGGTCACCGGACCGGTGCGCACGACACCGGCCGGTAACCTGCTCACGGACAACGCCAACGTGACCGATATCACCCAGGAAAGCTGGTCGCTGGCAGCGCGGCTCGACCACCGCTGGGGTCCGGGTGAAACCAAGTTCCGCGTCGGCTTCTCGCGGTTCGACGACGCCCAGGACGAATTCGAGCACGAGGTCGATTTCGATCGCTCGACCCCGCGCTTCACCGGCGACCTGACGGCGCTGGCAGTGCGCGACGAGGAGCTGTTCGCCAGGCTCGAGCACATCTTCACCCTGGCCCCGGGGATCGACTTCGCAGTCGGCGGCTTTGCGCAGAACAAGGACCGGGCAACCGACATTTCGGAGGTCCGCAGCCGCTTCAACCTCACCGCCGCGGCGCGCACCGGATACGATCAGTTCAGCCGCAACCCCGGCGAATTCGCTCCGGCGAGCTTTCCGGCATTGGCGCCGACCCCCGGGGGACTGAACACGATCGATGAGGATCGCCGCGATCTTTATGCGCTGGTCGAAGGCAAAGCCGGAGCGCTGTCGTTCGAGGCCGGCGTGCGCTGGGAGAACACCCGGGTCACCATCACCGACCTCACGGCAGCGCCCGCCGCCGCGCTCACCCGAATCGATTACGACGCCCTGCTCCCGTCGGCCTCGTTCAAGCTCGAAGTCGGTGGGGGCGGCCGGATCACCGGTTCGGTCGCGCGGACGATGCGCCGGCCCCGATTCGACTTCATCTCCCCCGCGCTGCTCGAAGCCGAGCTCGGCGACAACGATCTGCTCGGCAACCCGCTGCTCGACCCGGAGACCGCCTGGGGCGCGGATCTGGGCTACGAACAGCGCCTCGGCCGGACAGGCGTGGCCGGGATCAATCTGTTCTATCGCGATGTCGGCAATCTGGTCGAACTGGCCAACACCGGGATCGAGGGTTCGGAGGGACCGGGCACGTTCGTGTTCCAGCCGCGCAACACCGGGGACGGCAAGGTCTACGGGATCGAATTCGACCTTTCGACCAGTCTCGAGTTCCTTGGGCTGCCCGATACCGGCGTGTTCGGAAATGTCTCCTTGCTCGACAGCGAGATCGTCGACGAGTTCGGCGAGCGGCGGTTCAACGGCCAGTCCAAATACGTCTACAACTTCGGCGCGATCCAGAACCTGCCGGCGATCGGCGCGTCGTTCGGAGCCACCTACCGCAAGCAGGGCCCCGCGTTCGACCGGGTGATCGGCGAGGAGGTCACCACCACCTATGGGGCCGACCTCGAGGTGTTCGTGGAGAAGCGCTTCGGCAAGAGCTTCACGGTCCGGGCAGTCGGCTCGAACCTGCTCGACGGAACCAAGGACGAGGTGTTCAACAAGTTCGACACGGTGGCCGATCAGATCGCCCGCGACTTCGACGAGTACGAATTGGAAAGCGAGCGCGCCGGCCCCGTGTTTCAGCTCGTCGCTAGGTACGCGTTCTGATGCGGGCGCTGCTCGCCGGCGCGGTCCTCGCCGCGCTCGGAGCCTGCACCACGGCCCCGCCGATCGATTCGCTTCCGGCGGTGCCGGTCACCGCGAGCGGCGAGACGGTGCCCGTCGGCACCTCCGCCGAAGACGCGGCCGACGATCCGGCAATCTGGCGGAACGCGGCCGATCCTGCCGCCAGCCTGATCGTCGCCACCGACAAGAAGGCCGGGCTGTATGTCTATGGGCTCGACGGGAAGGTGCGCCATTTCGAGCCCGCGGGACTGCTCAACAACGTCGATCTCACCACGCTGGCCGACGGTTCGGTGCTGGTCGTGGCGAGCGATCGCAACGATCCCGCGCAGGCGAAGCTCCGGCTATACCGGCTGGACCCGGCGGGGGCGACGCTCTCGCCGGTCGGCACAGTGCCGGGCGGCGCGGGCGAGGCCTATGGCGTGTGTCTCTGGAGCGACCGCGCGGCGCTTTACGCATTTTCCGTTCTCAAGACGGGAGATGTGCACCAGGTGCGGCTCGAGCTCCGCGAGGCGGGGGCTGCCGGTACCATCGTGCGCTCGCTCAAGCTGCCGAGCCAGACCGAAGGCTGCGTGGTCGACCCGCGGAATGGCGCGCTTTACGTCGGCGAGGAAAACGTCGGCATCTGGCGCTTCGAGGCGCGGGCGGAGGCCTCGGTCCAGGCGACCCTCGTCGCACCGACCGACGGCAAGCACCTGGTTGCCGATGTCGAAGGTCTCGCGCTGGCGCCCGCGGGCAAGACCGGCGGGTGGCTGGTCGCGTCGAGCCAGGGGGACAATGCTTACGCGCTGTACCGGCTGCCCGGCATGGAGCCGGCGGGCCGCTTCCGGGTTGCGGCGGGCACTTTCGGAGCCACCGAGGAAACCGACGGGATCGAACTCGTGCTGGGGGATTTCGGGCCCAGCTATCCCGATGGCCTGCTGGTCGTGCAGGACGGGATCAACCGACCCGCCGCGCAGAATTTCAAGCTGGTATCGTGGCGCGCGGTCCGCGAAGCGCTGAAACTGGACTAGGGTTCAGCCCTGGCGCGCGGGGGGGCCGGAAGGTCCGTCCGGATGCTCACCATCCTGACGATCTCCTGCGCCACCTGATCGAGGCGCCGGCGGAACACGATGTTCCGGGCCGGCCATTCCTCAAGCGTGCTGGCGAGCTCGAGCATCATCGAGCGTTCGTGCGCGGCGGTGCCGATCGCTTCGGGTTCGCCGGACCAACGAGCGCGCGGCGACAGATACGGTCCGCGCGCCAGAGTCATTTCTTGCCCTTGCGCGCCGGAATCTTGCTGAGCTTCCGTTCGCCTTTCGTGACCCCCTTGCGGGCCTTGTTGGCTTTCTTCTTCCGCGCCCTGCGCAGCACGGCTTCGGCCAGGCGGCGGACGTCGCCGACGCGAGGGCGCACCTCGCGGGCCAGAATTACGGAGGCTAGCGCTTCGATATCGAGCGCAACGGTATCCATCCGCACCGGCTTCTCCACCCCCGCCGGAGCGGACGCAGCTTCATCCGGCGGACCGGCCGCGGCCTCGGGCGATACGGAGGATTTGGTGCTGCGCCGAGCCACGAATCGGAAGGCCTCCAGTTTGCTGATCGGGTGCCCGGGAAGCGCCCAAAAATACAGCCGGGACAGGCGACCGTCACATAACCGTCAGAGGTGCTCCCCGCGGCCGGCGACAGCGGCCGTCTGGCCCTCGATTGCCGGCTCCATCCTGTGCCACCTGGCGAGGTTTCTGAGATCGCTGCTCACCTTCGCGGAGACGAGGTGGCTTCGCTCGGGCGCGACCGACAACACCAGCGTGCCTGCTCGTGGTGACAACCGGCTGGCGCGCAAGGTCGCTTCGCTGCCTGCGGCGAGGCGACTCGCCAGGCGCACCGCCAGGCCCCAGCCGGCAGCCTCCTGCAAGCTCGCCCGGTCGACGAGCCGTTCCAGTTCGGCCGGCGCCGCCGCCTTCCCGGTCGAGGCCAGGAGAGCCGCGGCGACCCAACCCCTGCCGGCGGGGTCCAGCCCCGCCCAGCGCTTGTCCATCGCCCATTCGTAGGCATGCCGCCGGCGCAGGTTCGGCTCGAGATGGCTCGCTGCGAGCGCAAGCTGGGCGGCCGCCATGCGCAGCCGAGCGCGAGCCTCTCCGAGCCCTCCGGAGGGCACGGCCGCAGCCCAATCGGCGATCGCTTTCGCCAGCAGAGCGGGCCCGCCGCGCGGCTCGGCGAAATCGGCGACCTCGACCGGCAGCGGGTCCTGCGCGCGCGCCCTCGGCGACAGGCGCCGAACCAGCAACCCTTCCCGCAGGCCCCACGCCGAGACGATGACTTCGCTCGGCCTCAGCTGCGCGTGCAAGGCCTGCATCAGCGCGGCTGCGTCCGGCAGGGCGGCCGCCCGGGTGGAGGAGATGCCCGGAATCGCTTCGAAGTCTCCGGGAGCCATCCGGACGATCTGCGAGGCAAGCCGCTGGACCTGAGCCGCATCGAGCCGGAGCGCGTGCGGGTCGCCGAGCGGATACCGCTCGGCGTGGATCGCGTAGGAGGCGAACGCCCGCCAGGTCCCGCCGACAAGGTACAGGGTGCCGGGATGATCTGCCGTCCATTCCGCGGCCCGCAGAAGCCGTCTGACCGCTGGCTCCAGCCGGCCCGAGCCGCTCTCGCGCAAGGCAGGCAGCCGCAGGGTTCCCAGTTGAAGACTGACCCCGTGGCGACAGGCGCCATCGGCAACCTCGACCAGTTCGAGACTGCCGCCGCCGAGATCGGCCACCGTGCCACGAGCCCCGGGAAAGGCGCCGAGCACGCCGAACGCGGAGCCCTTGGCCTCCTCTTCGCCCGACAACAGTCTCGGCGCCAGCCCCAGGCCGCTGACCTCGCGCAGGAACTCGGCCCCGTTGGCCGCATCTCGCACCGCCGCGGTCGCCACCGTCAGCACATCGGTGATGCCGAGGTCGTCGAGGATCGTGGCATAGCGCGCAAGCGCGTCGAGTGCCTGCCGGACCGCCCTCGCCGGCAGTCGTCCGGTCGATGCGAGATCCCGCCCCAGCCGCGCCTTGACGCTCTCGTTGAGCCAGGCCCGCGGCACGCGCGGCGGACCGGCATAGACCACCAGGCGCACGGTGTTGGAGCCGATGTCGATCACCGCCCGGTCGGGGCGGTTCGAACTGGCGTCGCTCACGGCCTCATACCGCGCCCTTGCGCAGCGTCAGCTTGGGCACCCCGCCGCTTTGCTTGAGCGCGTCGCCGCGGCCCGAGAGCGACGGGTTGGTCATGAAATACTCGTGGCAGTTGAACGGCTCGCCCTGCGCATCGACCCGCCCATACGTCCCGCTGATCCCGTCGAGCAGCCAGCTCTGCTCGGTGTCGAGCAGGTTGGCGAGCAGCACTTGCTCGAGCACCTGATCGTGCACTGTCTTGTTGCGGATCGGCACGAGCAGCTCGACCCGCCGGTTGAGGCTGCGGCTCATCGCGTCGGCGCTCGATATGAACAGCCGCGCATCGGGATTGGGAAGCGCTCGGCCTCCGCCGAACGCCCAGATGCGGCTGTGTTCGAGGAAGCGGCCGATGATCGACTTGACCGTGATCGTCTCCGACAGACCCGGGATGCCGGGCCGCAGGCAGCATATTCCGCGCACCACCAGCACGATCTGCACCCCGGCCCGCCCCGCCTCGTAGAGCCGGTCGATCATGCCCTTTTCGGTCAGCGCGTTGAGCTTCGCCCAGATCGCCGCCGCGCGGCCCGCGCGGGCGTGCTCGATTTCGCCGTCGATGAGCTCGTAGAGGGTCTCGCGCATGTTGAGCGGCGAGATCGCGAGCTGCTCGGGTTGCTGCGGGTCGACATAACCGGTGACGAAGTTGAACAGCTTGCCGGCGTCGCGCGCGAGCGCGGGATCTGCCGTGAAGAAGCTGAGATCGGTGTAAATCCGCGCGGTCACCGGGTGATAATTGCCGGTCCCGAAGTGGCAATACGTCCGGTACCCCTCGCCCTCGCGGCGCACCACCATCGATACTTTCGCGTGGGTTTTCCAGTCGACGAAACCGTAGATGACCTGGACACCCGCCTGCTCCAGCTCGCTCGCCCACTTGAGGTTCTGCTCCTCGTCGAAGCGGGCCTTGAGCTCGACCACCGCGGTCACCGATTTCCCGCGATCCGCCGCCTCGATCAGCGCGGCGACGACCGGCGACTGGTTCCCCGCCCGGTAGAGCGTCTGCTTGATCGAGATGACCGCGGGGTCGGCGGCCGCCTGGCGCAGGAAATCGACCACCACCTCGAAGCTTTCGTACGGATGGTGGATGACGATATCCTTTTCGCGGATGGCCGCGAAGCAGTCGCCGTCGTGCTCCATGATCCGCTCGGGGTAGCGCGGCGCGTAGGGGACGAACTTGAGATCGGGGCGCTCCTCGCCGACGATTTCCGCAAGCGAGGCAATGCCGAGCAGGCCTTCGATCTTGGTAATCAGCGCCTCGCCGAGATCGAGCTGCTCGCGCAGCAGCTCCTCCGCCTCGGTATCGAAGCCCGCTTCGAGTTCGAGTAGTATGACCTTGCCCCGCCGCCGGCGGCGGATCGCCGTGCGAAAGTAGCGCACCAGGTCCTCGGCATCTTCCTCGAGCTCGATATCGCTGTCCCGCAGCACGCGGAACGAGCCATCGCCGTTGATCGTGAAGCCCGGGAACAACAGATGCGCGAAGCGCGACACCACCCGCTCGACCGAGATGTAGATCGCGCGCTGGCCCGGCACGCGCACGAACCGCGGTATCGCGCTGGGGATCAGCACCATCTCGACCAGCCGGCTGCCGTCGGCGTCCCGGGTCAGGCTGAACAGGGTGCCGATGCCCTTGTTGGCGATGAACGGAAACGGGTGCGCGGGGTCGATCGCCTGCGGCGTGATGATCGGCATCACCCGCTCGAGGAAGAACCCTTCGAGCCACTGCTCCGCCGCGGCATCGAGCGGCTCGTCCCCGGCGAGTTCTATGTCCTGCTCGGCGAGCAGCAGCTTGAGCTCGGACAGGCTGCGCTGCTGGCTTGCCTCCAGCTCGCGAACCCGCCTGGCGATCGCGGCGAGCTGCTGGGAAGGGGTCCGGCCGTCAATCGACAAGAGTTCGATGCCGCCGCGCACCTGGCCGGCGAGGCCGGCCACGCGGATCATCAGAAACTCGTCGAGATTGCTGCCCGAAATCGACAGGAAGCGGAGCCGTTCGAGCAGCGGATAGTCAGGGTTGCGGGACTCGGCGAGAACGCGGTCGTTGAACGTCAGCCAGCTCAGCTCGCGATTGAAGTAGAGCTCGTCCGGCGTGAGCGTCTTCTGCGTGCCCGGCGCAGGGGTGGCAATGTCCATATGATCCCGATCGGTCGCCCCGAGAGGCGGTGCGTGAACGGCGGACATTACAGTTTGGCGACGGTCAATTCGGGCGCGACGCGGGCGCGACCTTGCTGGCGATCCGTCCGATCACGCCGTCTCTCCGCGCCGCGTGCTCGGCGACGAAGGCTGCGGCCACGCCGGCTGCCGAGAGTGCGAGCGCCCGGCCTTCGGGCGAATCGATCCGCTTCAGAAGCTTGCGCAAGTCCTTCCGGGTGCCCTTCGAGAGCTTGAACCCCAGCACTTTCTTCGGGATCTCGATCCCGTAGACCTTCATCTTCCCCATCGCTTCTCTCCTCAGCCACAAGCGCCAACGAATGACCGGCGGCGCGGTTTCGTTCAAGCCGCCCCGGCCCCCAGGGGGATCGGCCGCCCCAGCGCTCGCCGAGCGGCGGCGGGCGGCCGGCGAGCTCTCAGCCAGGGCAACGCGCACACTGGCTCAGTCGGCCAGCAGCGGTGCCGCGGCGATCGCCATCCGGCTGTTCTCGTGCCCCACTCCGGGCACCTCCTCGAGCCGCCACCCGAACCGCACGCCGAAGCGTTCCGCCGCCAGCCGGCCGGAGCGGTGGAAGCTCAGCCCTCTGGCATGGCGGTGCGGCCCTTGCGCGTCCGCTTCGGGCGTACGGCGGAGGTTTGGATGATCGCGGTCGGTGTCTGCGGTGCCGAGCAGGACCGTCAACGGCCTGGTCAGCGCACGCTTCAATCCCGGCTCGTCCACCGCCGTTCCCCGCAGGCCGTAGGGATAGGCCGTTTCGAGATCGGGCATCGTGTACCAACCCGCGTTGGCGGCGATCGCCCTGCCGAGGCGCGCCTCGGGCACGAACAGCACGTAGCGGTGCACGAACTGGCCGCCCGCCGAGTGACCGTAAAGCGCGTAGGTCGCCGGTTCGGCGCCGGTTCGAGCCTTGATCGCGTCGAACAGCGGCTCGATCGCCGCGAACGACCAGCCCGAGCGCGGTCGGGGAGAACCGTCTTTCTCGTGGAGGTAGCCGGCGTTGTAGCCCCTCGCGCCGGGAAAGTCGGCTTCGCTGAACTCCGGCACCACGAGGATGAAGCCGTGCCGGGCCGCGAGCGGGGCCCACTCGGCGAAATAGCGGTCGGCGTCCCGCTGCACCCCGTGCATCACGAACACGATCCGGGTGCTCGACGATACCCGCGCCGGGGCCTGGTACCACACCCTCAGCGCTGGCCCCGCCCAACCGTCGAATTCGAAAGTACCCGCGGACGTGGGGCGCGGCTCCGCGAGCGGCGCGGCCCCGCTGCTCGCGCAGGCCGGGACCAGCGCCAGAACAAGCAGAACCAGAAGCCGATAGAGA
>JBHWTG010000073.1:0-14816 GCA_043427735.1 Tsuneonella sp.
GGCGACTGGGTGCGCCAGGGCCAGGTGCTGGTGTCGATCGACCGCTCGGTCCAGGCGCAGCAGATCGAAGGCGCGCGCGCGCAGATCGGCGTCGCCCAGGCCGACCTCAACCTGGCTCAAGCGAACCTCGACCGCGCGCTCAAGCTGGTCGACCGCGGGTTCATCTCGAAGGCCGACGTCGACCGGCTGACCGCCACCCGCGACGCTGCCCGCGCGCGCGTCAACGTCGCCCGCGCGACGCTCGGCGAGCTGCAGGCGCGCACCGCGCGGCTCAACATCTATGCCCCCGCCGCCGGGCTCGTCCTGACGCGCAGTGTCGAGCCCGGCCAGACGGTCGGCGCCGGCGGCACCCCGCTGTTCACCATCGCCCAGGGCGGCGAGATGGAGCTGCGCGCCCGGCTCGGCGAGGAGGATCTCGCCGCGGTCTCCGTCGGCGCGAGCGCGAGGGTGACGCCGGTCAGCAGCGCGAGGAGCTTCACCGGCCAGGTGTGGCAGATTTCGCCGACGATCGACCAGGCGACGCGGCAGGGCGAGGCGCGCATCGCGCTCGCCTACGCGCCCGAGCTGAAGCCCGGCGGGTTCGCCTCGGCCGAGCTGATGAGCGGCACCGTGGTCGCCCCGCTGCTCCCCGAATCCGCCATCCAGAGCGGCGACGACGGCAGCTACGTCTACATCGTCGATCGGGCCAACAAGGTGCGGCGGCGCAAGATCGAGACCGGCATGGTCACCGACCGCGGGATCGTCGTGCGCAGCGGCCTCACCGGCAACGAGCGGGTGGTGCTGCGCGCGGGCGGGTTCCTCAGCCCCGGCGACACGGTCAAGCCGGTGCGCCCGGCGAACTAGACGCGCAGCCCGATGAGCTTCCGCAACATCTCCGCCTGGTCGATCCGCAACCCGATCGTCCCGCTCGTGCTGTTCATCGGGCTGATGATCGCCGGCCTGATGAGCTTTGCGGGAATGAAGGTCCAGGACAGCCCGGACATCGAGTTCCCGATGGTGATCGTGGTGATCGCCCAGCCGGGCGCCGCGCCGTCCGAGATCGAGAACCAGATCACCCAGCGGATCGAAGCCGCGATCCAGGGGGTCGAAGGGGTCGAGAACATGAACTCGACCGCCAGCGAGGGCTCCTCGCAGACGATGGTCGAGTTCGAGATCGGCACCGACATCAGCCAGGCGGTCAACGAGGTGAAGGCCGCGGTCGACCAGGCGCGCGGCGAGCTGCCCGACGGCATCCTCGAGCCGCAGGTGTTCCGCGCGCAGACCTCGTCCGAACCGATCGCCTTCTTCGCCGTCAGCGCGCCCGACATGACGCTCGAGCAGCTGTCGTATTTCGTGGACGACGTCGTCTCCAAGCGCCTGCTCGGGATCGAGGGGATGGCCGAGGTGGGCCGCGGCGGCGGGGTCAACCGCGAGATCGTGGTAACGCTCGACCCGGCGCGGATGCAGTCGCTGGGGGTCACCGCGAGCCAGATCAACGCCGCGCTGCGCCAGGTCAACGTCGATGCCGCCGGCGGGGTGGCCGAGATCGCCGGCTCTCGCCAGTCGGTGCGCGTGCTCGGCAACGCGGATACCGCCTACGACCTCAGCCAGACGCAGATCGCGCTCGGCGGCGGGCGCACCGTCAAGCTGACCGATGTGGCCGAGGTGCGCGACGCCTATGGCGAGGTCCGCTCGATCGGCAAGATCGACGGCCGCGGGGTGGTCACCTTCTCGATCACCCGCGCGCGTGGCGAATCCGACGTGTCGGTCTACGACGCGACGGTCGAGGAGCTGCTCGAGCTCGAGAAGGAGAACCCCGGGGTCAAGTTCACCCGCCTCGGCACCTCGGTCGATTACACCAAGTCGCAATACGAAAGCTCGATGGCGGCGATGATCGAGGGCGCGCTGCTGGCGATCGTGGTGGTGTTCTTCTTCCTGCGCGACTGGCGCGCGACGATGGTCGCGGCGTTGGCGATCCCGCTCTCGGCGATCCCGACGTTCTGGTTCATGGACCTGATGGGCTTCACCCTCAACAGCCTGTCGCTGCTCGCGCTCGGCCTCGTCGCGGGCGTGCTGGTCGACGACGCGATCGTCGAGATCGAGAACATCGTGCGCCACATGCGGATGGGCAAATCGGCCTATCAGGCGAGCATCGACGCGGCCGACGAGATCGGCCTGGCGGTGGTGGCGACGACCTTCTCGATCGTCGCGGTGTTCCTGCCCGTCGGGCTGATGCCGGGCGTCTCGGGCCAGTTCTTCAAGAACTTCGGGCTGACCGTGGTGGTCTCGGTGCTGATGAGCCTGGCGGTAGCGCGGATGATCACGCCGATGGTGGCGGCCTATTTCCTCAAGGCCAAGGGTCACGCCGAGCACGCCAGCGGCCCGTGGATGGACCGCTACGAGCGGCTCCTGCGCTGGACGCTCGACCGCTCGGACATGGACCGCGTGCGCGCCGCGATCGACAAGCCGCGGGCGCGCTTTTGGTATGTCGTGCTGGCGACGCTGTTCTCGCTGCTGCTGGTGATCGTGCCCACGGCCGCGTTCTTTGCCACTTACATGACGCTTTCGGGCATGCAGCTCGCCGAGGCGTTCTCGGCGTCGGTCAACTCCGATCCGACCAACATTTTCGCCATCGCCGCGCTGACGCTCGCGCGGCTGGTGCTGCTCGCGGTGACGCTCGCGGCGGGCGTCGCGGCGCTGTTCTTCACCGTCTGGCTCGGCCACGCGCTGGCGCGCTTCGTGGGCCGAAGCTACACGCAGTGGTTCCGCTACTTCGCCGCGCGGCTGCGCGACCACCGGATGTGGATGGTCGGCACCGGCTTCGGCGCACTGCTGCTGACGGTCGCCACCGGGATGATCCTGCCCGGGCAGTTCTTCCCCGATTTCAACAGCGACTTCAGCCGCGTGCGGATCGAGATGGTGCCCGGCACCACGCTCGCGCAGACCGAGCGGGTAGCCGACGAGGTGGCCGCGATCGTCAACCGCCGGCCCGAGGTCGAGGCGGTGCTCGAGCGCATCAACGAGGGCAATGCGCGGCTGTTCATCACGCTCAAGAAGGAGCGCGACAAGACGCAGCAGGAGTTCGAGCGCGAGCTGACCCCGCTGCTCCAGCAGATCCCCGACGCGCGGGTTTCGTTCCAGGGCAACCAGGGCGGCCCTCCGGGGGGATCGAACCGGCCGATCTCGATCATGCTCTCGGGGTCCGATTCCGAGGTGCTCTACGACGCCGCGGCCGAACTCGCGCGGCAGATGCAGGGTGTGAAGGGGGTCGTCGCCCCGCGCATCGAGGCCGACCTGCGGCGGCCCGAGATCATCATCAAGCCGCGCACCGATCTGGCCGCCTCGCTCGGGGTCACGACGCAGGCGCTGAGCCAGACGATCCGCATCGCCACGCTGGGGGACATCGACCAGAACGCGGCCAAGTTCTCGCTGTCGGACCGGCAGGTGCCGATCCGCGTGCGCCTGTCCGAGCGCGCGCGGCGCGACCTCGGCACGATCCGCAACCTGCCGGTGCCCACCGCCAGCGGCGGCTCGGTGCCGCTCTCGCGCGTGGCCGAGATCGGCTTCGGCTCGGGCCCGACCTCGATCCAGCGCTACAACCAGGCGCGCCGGGTGTTCGTCGGCGCCGACTTGTCGCCGGGGGTCGCGCAAGGCGACGCGATGGATGCGATCAAGCGGCTGCCGATCATGCAGAACCTGCCGCAAGGCGTGACCAACGCGCCGTTCGGCGAGCAGCAGTGGCAGGCCGAGATGATGGAGAGCTTCAGCGTCGCGCTGTTCGCCGGCGTGCTGCTGGTGTTCGCGGTGCTGGTGCTGCTGTACCACCGGTTCGTCTCGCCGCTGGTCAACATGGCCTCGCTGTTCCTCGCCCCGCTCGGCGGGCTGCTGCTGCTGCTGATCTTCAACCAGAAGATGTCGATGCCGGTGTTCATCGGCATCCTCATGCTGTTCGGCATCGTCGCCAAGAACTCGATCCTGCTGATCGACTTCGCCATCGAGGAGATGGCCGCCGGGGTCGAGAAGTTCGCCGCGATCGTCGATGCCGGGCGCAAGCGCGCGCAGCCGATCGTGATGACCACCGTGGCGATGACCGCGGGCATGATCCCGACCGCGATCTCGCTGTCGGGCGACGCCGCGTTCCGCGCGCCGATGGGCACCGTGGTGATCGGCGGGCTGGTGCTCTCGACGATGCTGACGCTGCTCATCGTGCCGGCCGGCTTCAGCCTCGCCGACGGGTTCGAGAAGCGCGTCGGCCCGTGGCTGCGCAACCGCATGCTGACCTACAAGCCGGGCGACGAGGCGCTGGCGATCCCGCGGCGGCCCGAAAGCCTGCCCGCCGAGTGACCGGCGAAACCCCGCCGCCGGCCCGGCGTTGGCAGCGCATGACCGGCGTGCCCCTGCCCCCCGACCGCGCCCGCACGATGCGGCGCACGGCGACCGGGCTGCTGGTGGCGATGGCCGGGCTCTACATCCTCACCGGTCAGTATCTCGGGCTGCATCCCTCGATCGGCTACGTCAACGCGTTCGCCGAAGCCGCGATGGTCGGCGGCCTTGCCGACTGGTTCGCGGTCACCGCGCTGTTCCGCCGCCCGCTCGGGCTGCCGATCCCGCACACCGCGATCATCCCCGAGAACAAGGACCGCATTGCCGACACGATGGCGGCGTTCCTGCAGGACAATTTTCTCACCCCCGCGGTGGTCGCGCGGCGGATGCAGGACATGAACCTCGCCAAGGCGGTGGGCGACTATCTCGCCGCGCCCTCGAGCGGCGACACCGGCGCGCGCCTGCGCGCCGGGGCGGGCGAGCTCGTCGCCGAATTCCTCGAATCGCTTGACCCGGAGCGGCTGGGCACCCAGGTCCGCGGCGGTCTCAAGAGTTTGGCCGCGCGAGTCGAGATCGCGCCGCTGCTCGGCCAGTTGCTGACCGCGGCGATCGCCGACAAGCGGCACCTGCCGCTGATCGATTCCGCGATCCGCTGGGCCGGCCTGACGATCGAGGCGAACGAGGCGATGATTCGCCAGATGATTCACGAACGCGCCAACGGCCTGGTGCGCTGGACCGGGCTCGACGAGAAGCTCGCCAACTCGGTGCTCGACGGGCTCTACAAGCTGCTCGCCGAAGTGCTGATCGATCCCGCGCACCCGCTGCGCGACAGGCTCGACGAGGGCCTGGCGCAGCTCGCGCACGACCTGCTCCACGACGCCGCGATGCAGGCGCGGATCGAGAAGGTGAAGAACGAGCTGCTCGACAATCCGGTGGTCGGGACGTGGTGGCTGGGGGTGTGGGAGCGCATCCGCGCGGGGTTGATCCGCACCGCGCGCGAGCCAGGCGGCGGGATCGGCTCGACGCTGGCCGAAAGCATGGCCGAGATGGGCCGCGTGCTGCAGTCCGACGCGCGGATGCAGGTGCAGCTCAACCGCTTCGCGCGACGCACCGCGGTGGGGGTGGCGACGCGCTACGGCGGGAACATCGTGCGGCTGGTGTCGGAAACCGTCCGCCGGTGGGACGCGCGCACGGTGACCGACCGGATCGAAAGCGCGGTGGGCCGCGACCTCCAGTTCATCCGCATGAACGGGACGCTGGTGGGCGGGCTCGTCGGGGTGACGATCCACGCGGCGGACGCGGTGCTGTGAGCGATCCGGGTCCTTTCCTCGTCACCGAGCGCCTCGAGCTGTGGCGCCCGGCGATCGCCGACGAGCCGCAGATGTTCGCCATCATCTCCGACCCCGCGACGCACCGCTACCTCGGGCCGATCTCGACCCGCGCCGACCACTTCATCCGCTTCCAGCGCGGCGCCGGGAGCTGGTTCCTGCACGGCTACGGCAGCTTCATGGTCCGGCTGAAGGGCGAGGCGCCGGTGATCGGCACCTGCGGGATATTCCATTCGTGGCGCGGGCTGGGCGACGATTTCGACGACCGGCCCGAGGCGGCCTGGATCCTGGCCGCGGAACACGTCGGCAAGGGCCTCGCCCGCGAGGCGATGGCGGCCGCGCTCGCCTGGTTCGACGCCGAGCACGGCCCGCGCGAGGTGGTCTGCATGATCGAGCCGGGCAACGCACCCTCGCACGCGCTGGCCGCGCGGCTGGGGTTTACGGCGGTGCGCGAAGCAACGCTACCCGACGGCGCCGACGTGACGCTGCTGCGGCGCCCTTAGCCGCCGATCTCGAACCGGACCGCGCTTTGCCAATAAGCCGCAACCGGCTTGCCATCGGGGTCGAGCGCCGGCTTGAACGAGGCCCGTTGCAACATTTTGAGGCACACGCTGTCCTCGAACAAGTCGGGCTCCTCGCTCCCGACGATATGGCACGATGTGGGTTTGCCGTGCTTGTCGATCGTCAGGCGGAACGGCACCACACCTTCGGTTCTGGTATGAAGCGCCCTCCGTGGGTAATCCGCGGAAGTCATCCAGTTGCCCGGGTTGCCGACCGGCGCCGGGCTCCGCGCGTGGGCGGCCTGCCCCAGGCGGTCGAGGCCGAGTGACTGCGCCAGTTCCGCAGCGCAGGCATGCATCCGCTCCACCTGGTCGGCGAGCGGGCCTGTCTCCAGGGTCACCGGCCCGGGTAACGCGCGGCTAACCGTCAGAGCAGTCGCTTGGCGCGTCGTCGCCCCGCCAGGATCGCCGAGGCTGACGCCGTGAAGGAAGACGAACGGCAGCCGGGCGCCGCGGGTGCTGGCCAGATACCCCCGCACCTTTTCCGCGCCGGCGGGCAGAAAGGTGATCCCTATCCGCGTGCCGTATGGATTCGCCATGGGCTTCCCGACCAGCGAAACGTTGAATGCCGGCTGGGGGCCCGACTGGTGGAGCATCAGCACGACCTGCTGTTCGCCCGTACCGAAGGTGCGCACGAGGCGGCACTTGTCCTCGTCGCGGTGGAGCCGCCACTGCGATGTCGGCTGCAGAAGCAAGGGGTCGCGAGCCGCAGCGGACGACGCCGAGGCAAACGCCGCCATGCACGCGAACGCAGCAAGCGGCGCCTGTTTCATCGTCAGGGCAACTCGAAGCGCACGGAGCTGCGAAAATAGGACGCCAGCGCCGCACCGCTCGCATCGAGCGCCGGCTTGAACTTGGCGCGGCGCAGCAGACCTTTGCAGACGGCGTCGTCGAATTCCTGCGGACGGGTCGATGACTGGATGTGGCAACTCGTCGCTTTCCCGCTTTCATCGACCATCAGGCGAAACTGCACCAGGCCTTCCATCCCGGCCCGGAGCATGTGAACCGGATAATCGCGATAGGTGAGCCAATTGCCTGGGTTGCTGGCCGGTGACGCCCGCCGGCTCAGCGGCGCATGGCGTTCGGCATCGATGCCCCAGTGGGCGATCAACTCCCGCGTGCAGGAATCGAGCGCGGCCATCGGTGCCGCCATGTCGCCAAGTTCCAGCCGCACCTCATCGTGCCCGGAAGCCTTGACCAGCAACCACGATATTCCCCTGGCAACCTGCTGCTCCTCGCTCGCCAGATCGGCAAAAGTCCTGGCTGGCTCGAGCTCGTCCCACGTTTCGTCCCGGTCGTCCTCTCCCTCTTCGGACAGTCTGATCGACGAGGCGATCAGCGCGGGGGCGAAGTCGGCGAGTTTGCCGTGCATCACCGGGTGTTCGGCTTCCGGCTGGCCGGGGCCGAAGCGAAACTTCGCAACTTCCCCCCGCGCACCGCGCAAGGGCGGCCCGGCAACCACCAGGACCAATACGTGACCCGGCGCGAAACGCTCGAGCACCAAAGCCGTCTTGCGCTCGTCGGGGCCGAACGTGCGCATGAGCCGACACGCATCGTCCGCATAGTCGACCGACCACTTGGATGCCGGCGCGAGCACCACCCCGTTCGCCGCATGGCCCGGCGCGCTCGCGGCCAGCGCGCAGACGCCGATGGCCCGAGCAATCTTCCCGAACTCGATCATGCGACCCTCCCGCGCAGAGCTAATCGGACCCGCTTCAAATGCGCAAGATGAATCTTGAAAATCAGTGCTTTGCAATCCAGCTTCGAGGCGAGCCAAGCGGTCTCGGTTCGAGTGCTCGCAGCGAATCGTGTGGGCGAGGGGCGCTCCGCGGACCCGCGGCCTAGCGCTCCGCTGGTTCTGCCGGGGGCTGATCGCGCGATACGGTCTCGATCGACCAGTCGGGGAAAGCGGCCCGGAGCGGCGCGAGATCGGGCGCGACGGTGGAGTCGGTCGCCCGCGGGACCAGCGCGAGCCGCCGCTGCGGATCGATCGCGATCGCCGCCGGCTCGACGCGGTAAGCGGCCGCGAGCGCCGAGCGCAGGCGCCGCGCTTCGCGGGTGGTTAGCGCCTGCTCCCGCGCCGCGGCAGCGGCTTCGGACCGTGCGGCTTCGGCTTCCGCGCTGCCGCTGCGCAGCTGGATTACGCCGACGCGCGCGCTTCCGAGCGCCTCGCGGGCCACTTTCGCAAAGTCTCCTTCCAGCCCTGCGATATAGCGCGGGGCGATCACCACCGCGGTGATCCGCGGCCGGTTCCGGTCGAATTCGATCTCGAAGCGATCGATCGCCGCCCCCTCGCCGGCGAGCTCGACGAGGTCGGCCCGCAGCATCGTCCGCGTGCGCGCTTCGCGGACGATCGACGACAGGCTGTACGCGAGCGGCACGGCAAGCACCGCGAGCGTGACGAAGATGCCCAGCGACTGCAGCCACGTCTGGCGCGGGGAGAGCCCGGTGCCGAACCCGTTGAACCGCGCGACCACCGTCGCCATGAAGCCGATCGCCGCGGTATTGGTGACATAGAGCAGAAAGGCGCCCGCCGCGTAATCGAAGTTGCCCGTGGCCAGCGCCCAGCCGACCGTCGCCAGCGGCGGGATCAGCGCGGTGGCGATCGCCACGCCCACCAGGGTGGCGGAGAACTTGCGCAGCAGCGCATACGCCCCTGCGAGCCCGCCGAAGATCGCCACCATCAGATCGAGCAGGCTTGGCCGCACTCGGGCGAGGATGGCGGGCGTCGCTTCGGTGATCGGCGACAGCACGGTCAGCAGCAGCGCGACGGCGATCGCGGCAGCGGTCCCCGCGCCGAAGGTTTGCAGCGAGCGGCGCAGCAATCGCCCGTCGAAGGTGGCGATGGCGAAGCCGAACCCCATGATCGGCGCGAGCAGCGGCGAGATCAGCATCGCGCCGATGATCACCGGCGCCGAATCGAGCAGCAGCCCGATATGCGCGATCGCGGCCGACAACACGATCTGCAGCAGGAACCCGCGGGTCAGACGCGCGTCGCGCGCGATCGAGGCCAGCGTCGCGGCGCGGCCGTGACCCTTGCGGGAAATCCCCGCAAACGCGCCGCCGCGGGTGTCGTTCACGCCGCGCCCCGGCTTACAGCTTCGCCGTCAGCTCCGGCACGATCTTGAACAGGTCGCCGACCAGGCCGACGTCGGCGACCTGGAAGATCGGGGCGTCCTCGTCCTTGTTGATGGCGACGATGACTTTCGAATCCTTCATCCCCGCAAGGTGCTGGATCGCGCCCGAGATGCCGATCGCGATATAGACTTCGGGCGCGACGATCTTCCCCGTCTGGCCGACCTGGTAGTCGTTCGGCACGTAGCCCGCGTCGACCGCCGCGCGGCTCGCGCCGACACCCGCGCCGAGCTTGTCGGCGAGCGGCAGGATGATCTCCTTGAAAGTGTCCGCGTCCTTCAGCGCGCGGCCGCCCGAGACGATGATCTTGGCGCTGGTCAGCTCGGGCCGCTCGCTCTTGGCGACTTCGGACCCCTCGAAGGTCGACAGGCCGGAATCGCCCGGGCCGGTGACCGGCTCGACGGTGCCCGAGCCGCCCTCGGGCGCAGCCTTGTCGAACGCGGTGCCGCGCACCGTGATGACCAGCTTGGGGTCGCTCGATTCGACGGTGGCGATAGCGTTGCCGGCATAGATCGGGCGAACGAAAGTCCGCTCGCCCTCGATACCGACGATCTCGGAGATCTGCATCACGTCGAGCAACGCGGCGACCCGCGGGGCGACGTTCTTGCCGCTGGTGGTGGCCGGAGCGAGAAAGGCGTCGTGGTGCCCCATCAGGTCGGCGATCAGCGGCGCGAGGTTCTCGGCCAGGCCATGCTCGTAGGCGGCATCGTCGGCGAGGTGGACTTTGCCCACCCCGGCGATCTTCGCGGCGGCATCGGCCACGCCCGCGCAGCCTTTGCCCGCGACCAGCAAATGCACCTCGCCGAGCTTCGCGGCCGCGGTGACCGTGGCCAGCGTCGCGTCCTTCACCGCGGCGTTGTCGTGTTCGACCAGAACGAGAGTCTTCATCTGCTTGTTCCTTCCCGTGTCCGGCTCAGGCGACGCCGAGCGCCTTGAGCTTGCCGACCAGTTCGTCGACGTCGGCGACCTTCACGCCGGCCTGGCGCACCGCCGGCTCCTCGACCTTGACCGTGCGCAAGCGCGGCGCCGTGTCGACGCCGAAGTCGGCGGGGGTCTTGCTGTCGAGCGGCTTCGACTTGGCCTTCATGATGTTCGGCAGCGAGGCATAGCGCGGCTCGTTCAAGCGCAGGTCGGTGGTGACGATCGCCGGCAGCGCCAGCTTGACGGTCTCGATCCCGGCATCGACCTCGCGCTTGACGGTGACGTGATCGCCCTCGACCGCGACCTCGCTGGCGAACGTGCCCTGCGGCCGCCCCATCAGCGCGGCGAGCATCTGCCCGGTCTGGTTCGAATCGTCGTCGATCGCCTGCTTGCCGAGGATCACCAGACCCGGCTGCTCGGCGTCGGCGATGGCCTTCAAAATCTTGGCCACCGCCAGCGGCTCGACCTCGTCGTCTGTCTGCACGTGGATCGCCCGGTCGGCGCCCATCGCCAGCGCGGTGCGCAGCGTCTCGGTCGCCTTGGCGGGGCCGATGCTGACCGCGATGACCTCGCTCGCCGCGCCCTTTTCCTTGAGCCGCAGCGCTTCCTCGACCGCGATCTCGTCGAACGGGTTCATGCTCATCTTGACGTTGGCCAGATCGACCCCGCTGCCGTCGGCCTTGACCCGCGGCTTGACGTTGTAGTCGATCACCCGCTTGACGGGGACGAGGATTTTCATTGCTGGTTGCCTTTCGACGACGAGTCTACCCGGCAGCGCCTAATCGACTTTACGTAAGCGTCAACCGTCAATTTGTGAGTTCGAGCCGCCGCTCGATGCGATCCAGGCGGTCGTTCATCCTGTCGATGGACACTTGCTGAGAGGCATGGGTGGCCGCCTGATGCCCCAGATGCTGCATCACGGAAACGAGGCCGCTTTCGACATTGGCGGCCCGCGTCTTGAGCTCGCGCAACTCGTTCTCGATCCGCTCCAGCGTAGCCTGGAACCGCTTCATGTGTTCGAGCAGGAGGTTCTCGACGTTCTCTGTCATGCCGATGGCCTAGCACACCGGCGGAAACAGCGCCAAGACTCGCTCACGCCGCCTTCTTCACCTCGGCGACGATCTTGCGCGCGGCGTCGCCGAGATCGTCGGCGCTGACGATGGCGAGGCCCGAGCCCTCGAGGATCGCCTTGCCCTGCTCGACATTCGTGCCTTCAAGGCGCACCACCAGCGGAACCGACAGGTTGACGTCCTTCGCCGCCGCGACGATCCCGTCGGCGATCACGTCGCACTTCATGATCCCGCCGAAGATATTGACCAGGATGCCCTCGACCGCCGGGTCCTTGAGGATGATCTTGAACGCCGCGGTCACTTTCTCCCGGCTCGCCCCGCCGCCGACGTCGAGGAAGTTGGCCGGGAACGCGCCGTTCAGCTTGATGATGTCCATCGTCGCCATGGCGAGGCCCGCGCCGTTGACCATGCAGCCGATGTTGCCGTCGAGCTTGATGTAGGCGAGGTCGTATTCGCTCGCCTCGACTTCGGCCGGGTCCTCCTCGGTCGTGTCGCGCAAGGCTTCGACCTCGGGGTGGCGGTACAGCGCGTTCGAATCGAAGCTCATCTTGGCGTCGAGCACCATCAGCTTGCCCTCGCTCTCGGCGAGCGGGTTTACTTCGATCATCGCGCAGTCGAGCGCGACGAACGCGTCGTAGAGCTGCTTGCCCAGCTTCTGCGCCTGCTTGTTGAGGTCGCCGGCGAGCTTCAATCCGAACGCCAGCGCGCGGCCGTGGTGCGGCATGAAGCCCTGCGCGGGGTCGATCACGATGGTGGTGATCTTCTCCGGCGTCTCGTGCGCGACATCCTCGATGCTCATCCCGCCTTCGGTCGAGGCGATCATCGCGATGCGGCCCGTCGCGCGGTCGACCACCAGCGAGAGGTAGTATTCCCGGCCGATGTCGACCCCGTCGGTGACGTAAAGGCGATTGACCTGCTTGCCCGCGTGGCCGGTCTGGATCGTCACCAGCGTATGCCCGAGCATCTCGCGCGCGTTGGCCTCGACCTCCTCGACGCTTCGGGCGAGCCGCACGCCGCCCTTGGCATCGGGACCGAGCTCCTTGAACTTGCCCTTGCCGCGCCCGCCCGCGTGGATCTGCGCCTTGACCACCCACAGCGGCCCGGGGAGCTGCCGCGCGGCCGCTACCGCTTCCTCGACCGTCAGCGCGGGGACGCCTTTGGGGATGGGCAGGCCGTGCTGGGCGAGAAGGTCCTTGGCCTGGTATTCGTGGATGTTCATGGGAAGGGGCAGCTCTTTTCCAAAGGATCGGGAGTCGGCCGGCGCCTAAGCACGGTTCGCCCGCCTTGAAAAGGGCGGGGCACGCCGCCAAGGCCGGCCGATGATCGACGGCAATGATCGACGGCAATGATTGATTCCGGGCGCCTCGAGGCGATCGTCCGCGAAGCCGGGCGGATCGCGCTCGGCATGTGGCCCGGGGCCGGCCACCGGCTCGACGCCTGGGAGAAGAGCAAGGGCAACCCGGTCTGCGCGGCCGACATCGCGGTCGATGCGTTCCTGCTGCGCGAGCTCGGCGCGCTGCTGCCCGCCGCCGGCTGGCTGAGCGAGGAAACCGCCGACGACCCCGCGCGGCTCGGCAAGGACCTCATCTGGCTGGTCGATCCGGTAGACGGCACGCGCGACTTCATCCGCGGGCGGAGCGGGTGGGCGGTGTCGGTCGCGCTGATCAGCGGCGGGCGGCCGCTGATGGGGTTCCTCGCAGCCCCCGCGCGGGCTGAGTTCTGGCACGCGGTCGCCGGGCGGGGATCGTGGCGCAACGGACTACGGCTCGCCGCCTCGACCCGCAGCGAGTTTCCCGGCTCGCGGGTCCCGGCCGATTCGCTGCCGCGCGAGGACCGCGACTTGCGCATGGTCGCCAAGCCCAACTCGATCGCCCTGCGCGCGGCGATGGTCGCCGCGAACGAGGCCGACCTGCTCGCGACATTGCGCTGGGGCTACGAATGGGACATCGGCGCCGCCGCGCTGATCGCCCGCGAGGCCGGCGCCGCGGTGACCGACGCGTTCGGCCGCCCCCTCAACTACAACAAACGCGACCCCCGCGCCTTCGGCCTGCTCATCAGCGCGCCCGCGATCCACGACGCGGCGGTGGCGCGGCTGGCGGATCGGGCTCAGGCGATCGCGGGATAGAGCTCGATTCCCCTCGGCCGCACTCAGGCGTCGGCCCGTCCGTCGAACGGATTGAGCAACTCGACGCCCATCCAGGCAAAGTCAGCAACGTTGCGCGTCGCCAGCGTCAGACCGGCTTCGATCGCGGTCGCGGCAATCCACGCGTCGCGTTCGGATTTGGGATCGGGGATGTGAAGGCCGGCGCAGATCAGGGCCACGTCGCGCGACAGCGGCAGAGTGCGATCTTCGTACGTCGCCATGACCTGCCGGTCGAGCCAGTCGCGCAAAGCCGCCCCTTGCGCGGGATCCCGGCGTTCGATTAGCCGCACCGCGCGCTCGAGCTCGAACGCGGTCATCGCCGAGATGTAGGTGGCCTCCGCGTCGACCCCCGCGAGCCAGCGCGCGGCGTACGGATCGACCCGCCCGGTGCCCAGCTTGCGACTTTCGGAGACGATGTTGGTGTCGAGGAGGAACATCAGCCGGCAAGATCGGCGGGCGGGCTGGCGAGGGCCGAGCGCGGGGGTTCCCACTCGAAATCCTGCGGCGCGGCCGGAGCGAGCGCCTCGGACAGCGTTCTCTTCCGCGAGGCGAGCCGTTCGAGCGCTTCTTCGATGATTTCCGCCTGGCTGCGCCCGCCAACCGCCAGCCGGCGCAGCAGAGCAGCGGCACGGGCCGAGCGGATGGTGATCGGCGGCTGGCTGCGACGGGTTGCATGCGACATGGCAGCTCCTTTCAGACGGATGCGTATCAGATGTGCATGCACATGTGCAAGCTCGATAACTGGAGTGGCGGGCGCACTCCAGCATAACTAGGCGAAAAAGGCCGGCCCCTTTCGGGACCGGCCTTCCGCGTGCGACCACACGGCTTGGTGTTCAGTTGACGGCTTGCGCTTCCTGCTGGCTCACCGGGATGATCTTGATCTCGACCCGGCGGTTCATCGGCTCGTTGACGTTGTCGCCGGTCTGGACCTTGAGCTGGGTCTCGCCGAAGCCCATCCAGCGGATCCGCGCCGAGCTCACGCCGCGGCCGATCAGGTAGTTCGCCACCGATTGCGCGCGCTGTTCGCTGAGGCGCTGGTTCGAGGCGGCCGAGCCGACCGTGTCGGTGTGGCCGTACACGTCGACCAGGCTGTTGGGATACTGCTGCAGGCTCCCGGCAACCCGGTCGAGCAGGGTCCGGAAGCCCGGGCTGATCGCCGAGCTGCCGGTGGCGAAGGTCACCCCGTCGGGCAGGTTGACGAGGATCGCGTTGCCCCCGTCGACTTCGCTGACGTCGACGCCCGAACCGGCGGTCTGCTCACGCAGCTCCTTGATCTGCTGGTCCATCCGGTAGCCGACATAGCCGCCGAGCGCGCCGCCGGCGACCGCGCCGGCGATGCGCGCGGTGCGCCCACATT
>JBHWTG010000074.1:0-5530 GCA_043427735.1 Tsuneonella sp.
GTCTGTGCCGGCCGAGCCCGCGGCGACCGCCCAGCGCCACACCCCGAAGCCGGCGAGCGCGAGCAGCGCCAGCACCAGTGCCAGTCCCATTGCCCACCTCTTAGCGCGCCGCGCGGTCATGCTGCTGCCTTCTGCACCGCCTTGACGATCTGCGCGGTCTCGCCGCTGACCGAGATGCCGATCGAGCGCAGAAATTCGTGGCCGGTGGCAAAGTCCTCGCCGAGCCATAGCGGTACCCGCGCCGCCTCGATGATCGCCTTACCGGCCAGCTCCTGCGGCGACAGCGCGCCCGCGCTCGTGCGAATGAACACCGCGGCCACGCGCCCCGGGTTCGCCTGCACCGTTTCGGAGTAGGCGGCCAGGTCGCCCTGCGTGTCATCGCCGATCAGCGCGAACCGCAAGTCGGGATAGAACGCCAGCAGCCGCTCGAGCGCGGCGCGCTTGTGCCCGCCGTGGCTCTCGGCGCCGAAGGTCGCGCGATTCAGCCCCCAGTCGCGCAGCAGCAGCGGGCCGAGCGGCAGCCCGCGGCTTTGCTGAAACGCCACGAGATAGGCGAACAGGTTCCATGGAGAGGACGAGATGTAGAAGAACGGGCGGTGGGTCGCGGCGTAGCGCGCGCCGACGCTGCCGGGGTGGGCGAGCACCGCGCCGCCGCCGAGCGCGCCGAAGAACACGTCCGCCCCCGGCACCGCGATGCGTTCGTCGGGCAGCTCGGCGAGCACCCGCCGCCAGTTTCGCGCCACCGCCCGATACCCGCCGGTGATGCCGGTCTCGACGATCGTGTCGTCGATGTCGGAAACCACCGCGAGCTGCGTCGCGGTGCCCGGCGCGAGGACATAAGCCTCGATGCACTGGGGACCTTCGGTGGTCAGCCAGTGAAGACAGGCGACTTCCCACGCGGGATCGCGCGACAGCGGCCAACCGGGTTCGAGCGGCACGTCGAATCGCACGTAGCCCTCGGCGTCGCTCACCGCGTGCACTTCGACCTCGGCGCCGCCGGGTCCCTTGAGCTCGAGCCGCACATCGAGCCCGGCGACCTCGCGCGAGGCGAACTGCGCCAGCATCGTGCGCATCGCCTGCAGGCGGCCGCGGTTGGCGAAAGTCTCGGGTCCCGGCTTGCGCGCGCGCAGGGCGCGGGCAGACAGCGTCAGCCGGGTCTCGCTGCGATGTCCGAAGAACGGCTGGAGGCGGACGGGCGCGCGGTCGAACAGGGGCATGGGCTCGCGCTAGCGGGTGGGGACGGGGTGCGGCAAGTGCGGCCTCGGCCCGGCGTCCTTCGACTTGCTCAGGATGAGCGGGGGGATGGTCACCGGATTCGCTCCATCCGCTTGTGCTGAGCCTGTCGAAGCACGCGGGCGGAGGGCCTGACTAGGCGACGAGCTTCCTCGCCGCCTTCTCGACCAGCGCGACATCCGCGATCTCGCCCAGCACCACCACCTCCCCGCCAGCGCGGCGGATCACGACGAGGGCGAATTCCTCGCCTTCGGCCGCGATATCCTCGAATCCCAGCGGAGCGATGCCGCGCAGCTTGCGCGCCAGTGCCTCGCGCGGGGTCTCGCGCGCCGGGCCCTCGGCTCCCTTGCGCGCGGCGCGCTCGGCCTGGACGACGCCCTTGAGGCCGCCCTCGGCGGCGCCGAGATAGTCGGCGAGCCTCCCGCGCTCGATCCCCACGCGGTGCGCGTGGCTGAGCACCGAGGCGTATTCGGCGATGCGGGTCTTGTCGTAATCGGCGCCGAACACGAGCTTGACCACCGGGGTCATTGGCGCGCGTTCCTGCACCGCCAGGCCGCTGTCGGCGATGAGCTCGGCGAACGCCTGTGGCTCGGCTTGCGCGGCAAGGCTCACGTCGTAGGCGCGGCCGACCGCCGCATAGAGCGCCGTGCGGCTGCGATCCTCGCAATGGCGCGCAGCGTGAGCAAGCTCGCGCGCGACGGCGAGACAATCGTAGAGCCCGAGCGCGCCGGCATCGCCGGCCGCGTCCAGCGCAACAACGGCCCCAGTCACATCGACCTCGCCGATTGCGGTCGCCACCTCGGCTGCTTCGAGCTCGGTGCCCGCGGATTCGGGTTGGGCGTCGGCGAAGATCGGCTCCACCGCCGCGTCGTCGAAGCGGGTGAGGTCGATCGGCATGTGCCGGCCGAAGGTCGGCCCGGGCAGGGGGTCCAGCTCCGGATCGGGCAGCGCGCCGAGCGGGGTCGAGCGCTTGAGCCACTTGGCGACCGGATCCTCGTCGGCATCGCCGTAATCGTCGTCGTCCTCGTCGTCGAACGAACCGGCCCCGGGGCTGCTGCCGCCGAGCGACAGCAGCGAGGCAAACCGGCTCGGGCCCTCGGGCTCGTCGTCGACCGCTTCGATCGATTCGTAGAGGTCGAGCGGCTCGTCGTCTTCGTCGCCGAGCGCCCCTTCCTCGTCCTCGCCGAACGCTGGCAGCGGGAATTGGTCGTGCGGCAGCAGTTCGGGGGTGCTCGCCGTACCCTCCGCCGCGCCGCCGTCGGCCCCCGGGCCATCGGCCCAGTCGGTCACCGGATCGGGCAGGCGCGGCTTGTCCGCTTGCGAATCGAGCGCCTGGTCGATCTCCAGCAGCAGCTCGTCGCTGGTCAGCTGGTCGGCCATCTCCTTCCAGTTGATCACGCCGTAGATGAAGTCGATCGTGTCGTCGTCGCTCGAGTAGGGCAGGAGAATCCCGCGGTAGAGGATGGTCTGCCCGCGCTGGTTGACGAACTCGGCCTCGAACCCGATCGGCGCCTGGTTGGCGAGAATCTGCATGTAATGGTCGGTGATGCGGCTGAGCAGCGAGCGGCTCGGCACGTCGTCCAGCTGGGCGACGGTGGTCGGCACGTCGCACTCCTCGGCGAGCGTCGCGCCGAGGAAGCGGATCGCCGGGTTGTCGATCCCCTGGCTGAAATCGAGCAGCACCGAATAGGGCCCGAAATCAGGCAGTGCCTGCGGATCGAGATCCTCGATCGAGGGCAGGTTGCGCTCGCCCAGCAAGCTTGCCCAGTGGTTGTAGGCGCGCACCTGCATGCGCCGCTCGTCCTGCCCGATCGGGCTGGGCGGCGGCTCGCGCACCGCGTCGTCCTCGCCGAGCCCGTGATCGTGCGCGTCGGTATCGTAGGCCGCCGTACCGAACTGTCCCCGCAGGTCGTCCATACCCTGTCGTCACCCCCGTGCGCGGCGCGCCCGGCGCGCCTTCGTGCGTTGGGGTGAGGGTGTGCGCGCGGCGTGGTAAACATCCCGTTAAGTTGCGCCGCGACTTGTCCGCCCCGGCGTCGAGCCTTCACAGCATGTAGCGCATCCTGATCGCCAGGCGCAGGTCCTCGTCCGCCACCGCGAACGCCGCGTCGGCGTATTTCGGCGGCGCCATTCGCACCGGCGCATCGCGCGAGAAGCCATAGCCTTCGCGCGGCATCATCCCCATCGCCCGGTCGGCCTTGCCGTTGGCGTTCTCGTCGTGCAGCAGCGCGATCGCGTAGCGGCCCGGGGCGACGCCGCGGAACTCGAGCCGCACGCTCGCCGCCGCGGGGACCACCAGGCGATACGATGCGGCATCGCCGGTGCAGCGTGGAAACCGCACCGGGTCGGCGGTCATGCAAGCGCGCACGACCCCCTCGGACGAACGCAGGCCGCTCACCGCAACGCTGACATCGTGAGTGGGCGCGGCTCCGCCGAGCGCCACCGGCGCCAGGGCTATGGCGAGGCCAGCCCGCGATCGGTGCCGCACAGCTTGTCCCAGAAGCGGAAGTAGAGCCCGTAGTTGCATCGGTAGAGATCGTGGTGCCGTTGATGGTGGCTGGCGGTTATCAGCCAGTTTCCTAACCTAGAATAAACCAGCCACTTGGGAAACATCTCCCAGCCCATGTGATTGGTGACCCCCATCAGCGTCATCACCGCCAGCACCAGACCCAGCATGACGACGTGGATCGGCACCACGAACACCAGCGCGGGGATGACCACCGCTCCGGTCAGCGCCTCGACCGGGTGGAAGCTCATCGCCGCCCACGCGGTCGGCGGGCGGCTGGCGTGATGCACGGCGTGGGCCAGCTTGAAGGGCCGCGGGCGGTGCATCCAGCGGTGCGTCCAGTAGAACCAGGTGTCGTGCGCCAGCAGGTAGGCAAGCACGCTCAGCGGCAGATACCACAGCGGATAGTCGCTCCAGCCGGTGTAGATTCGCGTCCACCCGCGCTCCTGCCAGCCCCACGCCACCACGCCAGCGGGGATGCCGTAGATCGCGGCCGAGGCGAGCGACCAGGCGATCTCCCTGCGCATCTGGGGCCGCAATCCGGCATAATGCCCGGGCCTGACGTGCGCGGTCGCCCAGGCGAACGCCCCGCTCACCGCCAGGTAGCGCGCCGCGACGATCGCGGTCATCGCGGCGGCGGAGAGGGCGAGGGCGGCGAGCATCGCACGTATATGGCGCAGCCGGGCGGGTTGCTGAAGCCCTGATCCTAACTCCCCTGCCCCCACGGCGCGCAATGCGGATCGGCCGCGACGATTCCGCGGCGCAGCGCGGTGCGCGCGAGCCGCTCGACCTCGAGCTTGCGCCGAGCGGGGGCGAGCGGGTGGCTGGGCGCCGGGCGGACGATCTCCGCGTCGTAGCCGTCGGCCACGATCACCCCGCAACAATCTGGCTTGAAGTCGAGGCCCTCGAGGATCGCGCAGTCGATCCCGGGCGGCACGCCCCAGTAGAACCGGTCGCAGAAGTCGAGATAGTCGCCCCACTTGCCGTCGCCCATGAGGTCCGCGCGGCTGACCTTGATCTCGACGATGACGATCCGCCCTTTGGGATCGACCCCCATCAAGTCCGCCCTGCGGCCGTTGCGCAAGGGCATTTCGGCGAGGCACCAGATGTCGTTGCGGGCAAACAGGCGGCATACGCCCCGGGCCACCGCGGCCGCGTCGGCGCGGTCGGCGCAAAGCGCGGGAGCGGGGGAATCGGCCATCCCTCGGGGTTGGAACGAAGCACGAACTTCGTCAACCCGGAAGCGGCGAGCGGTTCACTCCTGCGCGGGAACGAGCGCGAGCAGCGCGGCGCGCGCGTGGTGATACTCGCGCCACAGCGCCAGCGCGGCGGCAGTCGGGTCCTGCCCGCAGTCGGATACCGCCAGCAGCGCCTGCAGGCCGGGGCGCATGATCGCTGCGAGGTCGGCCACGCCCGCGCTGGCCAGCTCGAGCCGCCAGCCGCCAGCCGCGGCCACGCGGGCGGGAAAATCGCATACTTGCGCGCTCGGCCTCTCCGCCGCGAGCCCGGCAAGCGCCGCGACTGCCGCGGCAGCCTCCTGGAGCGCCGCCCACTGCGCTGCCAACGGTCCGGGGCCAGCCGACGAGGGCTCGCGCGAGCGGACAAGGTCGGTGGGCGGCGGGTTCATCGTGACCCGCGCGTTAACCCGAGGCCGCTTGCCAAATCGCTAATGAAACGCTGGCGCCCGCATGGTCGCTTTGCTAAGCGCCCGCCTCCGAGGCCCGGTCCCATGGGCACCCGTAGCTCAGCTGGATAGAGCGCTGCCCTCCGAAGGCAGAGGTCACAGGTTCG
>JBHWTG010000075.1:0-9023 GCA_043427735.1 Tsuneonella sp.
GTAGTTGCCCCGGCCCCGCCCGCGCAAGCTGCGCGAGGCCGCGGACGACGAGCCGCCGCAGATCGCCGAGCGGCGCGCGCCGGCGATCGCCGATCCCGCCGCCGCCCCGAAAATCGCCAAGCCCGCGCCGAGGAAGGCGCAGACCGATCTGTTCGCCAACTTCCAGCTCCCCAGCCTCGAGCTGCTCGCCGAACCAACGCCGCACGCCGCGCCCAAGCTCGACAAGCTCGCGCTCGAGCGCAACGCGCGGCTGCTCGAGACCGTGCTCGACGACTTCAACGTCAAGGGCGAGATCACCGCGGTGCGCACCGGCCCGGTGGTGACGATGTACGAGCTCGAGCCCGCGCCGGGGATCAAGGCCAGCCGGGTGATCGGCCTTGCCGAAGACATCGCCCGCAACATGAGCGCGATCAGCGCGCGCGTCTCCTCGATCCCCGGCAAGACGGTGATGGGCATCGAGCTGCCCAACGCCGACCGGCAGACGGTGGCGCTCAAGGAGCTGGCCGCGTGCGACGCGTTCGAGAACGCCCGCGGCGCCCTGCCGATCATTCTCGGCAAGGACATCGCCGGCGAGCCGATCGTCGCCGATCTGGCGGCGATGCCGCACCTGCTGGTTGCCGGCACCACCGGCTCGGGCAAGTCGGTGGGGCTCAACTGCATCCTCCTGAGCCTGCTCTACAAGTTCACGCCCGACGAGCTGCGGCTGATATTGATCGATCCCAAGGTGCTCGAGCTGAAGAGCTACGACGACATTCCGCACCTGCTCTCGCCGGTGGTGACCGAGCCGTCGAAGTCGGTCCGCGCGCTGAAGTGGGCGGTCGAGGAGATGGAGCGCCGCTACCGGCAGATGAGCTCGATCGGCGCGCGCAACATCGCCGGGTTCAACGAGCGCGTGCGCACCGCCGCCGCCAAGGGCAAGCCGCTGGGCCGGCGGGTGCAGACCGGGTTCGACCCCGATACCGGCGAGGAGCTGTTCGAGGAAGAGCAGCTCGATTACGCCCCGCTGCCGCAGATCGTGCTGATCGTCGACGAGCTCGCCGACCTGATGGTCACCGTGGGCAAGGAGATCGAGGTGCTGATCCAGCGGCTCTCGCAGAAGAGCCGGGCCGCCGGCATCCACCTGATCATGGCCACCCAGCGCCCCTCGGTCGACGTCATCACCGGCGTGATCAAGGCCAACCTGCCGACCCGCATCAGCTTCAACGTCACCAGCCGAATCGACAGCCGCACGATCCTCGGCGAGCAGGGCGCCGAGCAACTACTCGGCAAGGGCGACATGCTCTACAAGCCGAGCACCGGCGCGCTGGTGCGCGTCCACGGGCCGTTCGTCAGCGACGAGGAGGTCGAGGCGGTCGCCGAGCACTGGCGCGCGCAGGGCAAGCCCGAATACGTCGATGCGGTGACCGAAGAGCCCGAGGACAGCTACGGCTTCAGCTTCGACGACGAGCTGACCGCGAGCGACAATCCGGAAGAGCGCAAGTACCGCCAGGCCTGCCAGATCGTGTTCGAGCACCAGAAGGCGAGCGGCTCATGGCTCCAGCGCCAGATGGGCGTCGGCTACAACACCGCCGCCAAGTGGATCGAGAAGATGGAGGAGGACGGCTTCGTCGGCCCCGCTAACCACGTCGGCCGCCGCGACATCTACCGCGACAAGGACGGCAATCCGCTCTGATCCGACGCTACGGAAACGGACGGCTCGGGCATGCGCATGTAACCTTACCGCAACACTCGGCCGCTTTCGCCGCGACTGCGCCGCAAAATGTTACACCCGTGGTCCAATCCGGGTAATTTCCTGAGCGCAACAGGAGTACCCCGATGACCAGACGCCCGCTCTACCTCGCCGGAACCGCTTTCGCCGCGGTCGCCGGTTTTGCCCAGCCTGCGCTGGCGCAGAACGTGCCGGCCGAAACCGAGGCCTCGGCCGAAGGCGAGGCGATCCCGCAGGAGCAGATCATCGTCACCGGCACCCGCCGGACCGACCGCACGGTGGCGGACAGCCCGGTGCCGATCGACGTGATCGGCGGCGAGCAGCTGGCCGACCAGGGCTACACCGACACCAACCGCATCCTCAACCAGCTGGTGCCGAGCTTCAATTTCCCGCAGCCCTCGATCACCGACGGCACCGATGCATTGCGCCCGGCGACGCTGCGCGGGCTTTCGCCCGACCAGACGCTGGTGCTGGTCAACGGCAAGCGGCGGCATCCCTCCGCGCTGCTCAACCTCAACGGCTCGGTCGGGCGCGGCTCGGCGGCGGTCGATCTCAACACCATCCCGCCGCTCGCGATCGAGCGGATCGAAGTGCTGCGCGACGGCGCGGCCTCGCAGTACGGCTCCGACGCGATCGCCGGGGTGATCAACGTCCAGCTGAAGCGCCGCGAGGGCAATCGCGCGCAAGTGACGTACGGCAAGTACATCACCACGATGGACGACGTGCTCCAGCAGGGCGGGCCGGTGGTCGGCGCGGGCGGCCAGCCGGTGCTCGACACCAACGCGGGGTCGGGCGGGGTCTACCAGCTCACCGGCACCGGCGCGGAGCGCAAGCGCCGCGACGGCGAGACGTTGACCCTGGCGACCAACTTCGGCCTGCCGGTGGGCGAGGGCGGCTATGCCAACGTCACCCTCCAGTTCCAGGACCGCGACCCGACCAACCGCTCCGCGGCGGACCCGCGCCAGCAGTATCCCGGCCTTGCCGGAGGCCTCGCCGACCCGCGCGAGGCGAGCATCGACCGCTACACCCACCGCTACGGCGACGCGGCGACGAGCGACTACACGATCTTCTTCAACGGCGGCTACGAGCTGTCGCCGGCGGCCGAGCTCTACACCTTCAGCAGCTACAACGTGCGCGACGCGGAAAGCGCCGGGTTCTATCGCCGCGCGAACGATGCGCGCAACCGCGACTTCTCGGCCTCGACGACCACGTTCGTGCCGTTCTACCCGAACGGCTTCCTGCCGCTGATCGTCAGCGAGATCGAGGATTTCGCCGTCGCCGGCGGGCTGCGCGGGCAGATCGCCGACGCGTGGAACTACGACCTCAGCGTGGTTTACGGCACCAACCGCTTCCAGTTCGGGGTCGAGAACAGCTTCAACGTCAGCTTCGGCCAGGGGAGCCAGCGCAAGTTCGACGCGGGCCATCTGCATTTCGGCCAGACGACCTTCAACGCCGACCTGCAGCGGACGTTCGACGTCGGCTTCGGCGACGGGCTCTCCTTCGCGGTCGGGGGCGAGTACCGCGACGAGAACTTCCGCATCGTCGCGGGCGACATGCAGAGCTACGCGGGCGGCCCGTTCATCGCCAACGGGGCGCCGGCCGGAGCGCAGGTGTTCCCCGGGTTCCGCCCGGCGAACGAGGTCGACGAGAGCCGCAACTCCAAGGCCGCCTACATCGAGCTCGAGAGCGACTTCGGCGAGATGCTGACGGTCCAGCTCGCCGGCCGCTACGAGGACTATTCGGACTTCGGCGACACGCTCAACGGCAAGGTCGCGGCGCGGCTCGAGCCGATCGACGGGCTCGCGTTGCGCGGCTCGTTCTCGACCGGCTTCCGCGCGCCGAGCCTGCACCAGCAGTTCTATTCGACGACCTCGACCAACAACGTCAACGGCACGCTCATCGAAATCCTCACGGTGCCGGTCGGCGACCCGATCGCGGTGGCGCTGGGATCCCAGCCGCTCGAGCCCGAGGAATCGCAGAACTGGTCGGTCGGCGCGACCTTCTCGCTGGTCCCCGGCCTCAACATCACCGCCGACTACTACAACATCGACATCGACAACCGCATCGTGGTGACCGAGACGCTGAGCGGCGCCGCGGTCGAAAACCTGCTGCGGGGCGCCGGTTTCAACAACGTCAGCTCGGCGCGGTTCTTCGTCAACGGCATCGACACCCGCACCCGGGGCTACGAGATCGTCGGCACCTACCGCCTGCCCGAGATGGGGATCGGCAGCCTGTCGCTGACCGCCGGTTACAGCCGCAACCGCACGCGCATCACCGACCGCGCGGCGCTGCCGACGCTGCCGGGGCTGACCTTGTTCGGCCGCCAGGAATCGCTGCGCCTGACCGAGGGGCAGCCGCGCACCAAGCTCAACCTGGGGGTCGACTGGGAGGCCGGGGTGTTCGGCTTCACCGCGCGCGCCAACCAGTTCGGCAGCGTGCTGATCCCCGGGATCGACGCGGCGCGCGATCAGGTGCTCGCCAAGCAGTGGGTGACCGACGTCGAGGCGCGCGTCGGGCTGATGGACCGGATCGAGTTCGCGGTGGGCGCCAACAACGTGTTCGACAGCTATCCCGACCGGGTGCGCTTCGGCCTGGTGAACGGGCAGAACTACGGCCTGAACGGCTATTTCCTGCCTTACAGCTCGTTCTCGCCCTCGGGCTTCAACGGGCGCTTCGTGTACGGGCGGATCAGCTTCGAGTTCTGATCCCGCGCCGCGCGCGGACAAGCAAAAGGCCCCGCCGGTTCGCGCCGGCGGGGCCTTCGTTTCGCGGGTCGGGAATGCTTACTTCAGCTCGTCGCCGGTCATCGCCGTGCCCTCGGCGACGGCCTTCGCGGCGGCCGCCTGGACATCGTCGGGCGCGGCGATGAAGCCGAGCCTGGCGAGGCTGCCGTCGCGGCCCCAGCTCCGGGTCCACTGATCGAGGAACTCCTGCAGGCCCGGGATCACCCCGATGTGCGCCTTCTTGACATAGACATAGAGCGGGCGCGCGCCGGGGTACCTGAAGCTCGAGATGTTGTCGTAGGTCGCCTCGACGCCGTTCATCGTCAGGTCCTGCAGCTTCTCGGCGTTCTCCTCGAGATACGAGTAGCCGAACACGCCGACCGCCTTGGGATTGCCCTGGATCTTCTGGACGATCAGGTTGTCCTGCTCGCCCTGATCGACATAGGCGCCGTCGCTGCGCACCTCGGTGCACACCTGCTCGTAACGCTCCTTGTCGCTGTCCTTCAGCGCCTTCATCGCCGGGTCGCTCTCGCAACCCTCGATGAGGATCAGCTCCTTGAGCGCATCGCGCGTGCCCGAGGTGGACGGCGGGCCATAGACGAGGATCGGGTCGGCCGGCAGCGAGGGATCGACGTCCCGCCAGGTCCGGGCGGTCTGTTCCTTGCCGAACGGCCGCGCGGCGATCGCCTTGTAGACGATCTCGGGGGTGAGATTGAGATCGATCCCGCCCTTGGCGCTGGCGAAGGCGATCCCGTCGAGCCCGACCTGGATCTCGACCACGTCGATCACGCCGTTCTTGCGGCAGTCGGCGAACTCGCTCGCCTTCATGCGGCGGCTGGCGTTGGCGAGGTCGGGATGATCCGCGCCGACCCCGCCACAGAACAGCTTGATGCCGCCGCCGGTGCCGGTCGATTCGATCAGCGGGCTCTTGAACTCCGGGTGCGCGGCGACGAATTCCTCGGCGATCTTCTTGGCGAACGGATACACGGTCGAGGACCCGACGGCGCGGATCGAATCGCGGCTGCCGCCGCCCGCGCTGCCCCCGGCTCCCCCGCACGCGGCGAGCGCGAGCGCGGAAATGGTGGCGACGGCGATGGTCTTGAAGGTGGTCATGGTGACGGTGCCCCTAGGATTGGTCGCTCGCGCGGGTAAATGCGCGAAGTGACAGGTGAATGACAGAACCGTGGCAAACTAGAAGTCGATCTGCGCGCGGGCGCCGACCACGTCGACCGCGTAGTCGCGGCTCGCCCCGGCCGGCACCGCGGCGTCGTGGTATTGCATGCGGCCGTAATTGAGCATCAGCTTGGTGTAATCGGTCGGCATCCACGACAGGCCGGCCTGGTAGCCGTCCTGCCGCCCGCCGACGAGCCCGGCATCGATCAGGTCGAGGTGGTCGTAGCGCAAGTTGACCTGGACCGCGCCGAACCCGCCTTTGCCCAACGGGGCCTTGGGCTTGATCCGGGCGAACTCGCCGCCGCCGTAGCCGCGGGTATCGCCGCGGGTGAGGAACAGCCCTGCCTCGGCATAACCGCCGAAGAAGGTGGGATCGGCCAGCGCGCCGGGCCGGTCGACCCGCTGCCAGAACGCCTCGCCGGCAAGATGCAGCGGCCCGCGGATGTACGCGGCCTCGAGCCCGTAGCCGAGCTCGCCCTCGGCCGCCATCGCACCGGTGTTGATGAACCGCTCGCTGGTGAACGCGACGAGCGGGCGCTGGCGGTAGCGGACGCTCGAACCGGCGGCGTCGATCGCATAACGGTGCAGCGACCCGCCGAGATGCAGCCGGCCGCCGGCGAGCTTCGGCGCGAACACCAGGCGACCGTCGAGCCCGACGTTGCCGCTCGGCAGCGCGCTGGTGTTGTCGGTGAACACGCCCGCCTGCACCAGCACGTCGCCCGCCGCGTACTCGGCCGACAGCCCCAGCCGCCGCTCGAAGCCGAACGCATCGGTGAACGCCGCGCGCTCGATGAACGACGAGTGCAGGCTGCTGGTGAGCTCCTCGAGCGACTGGAAGTTGTTGTGCTGTCCCGCGGTGATCGTCAGGTCGCGGGCGGCATACGTCAGGAAGGCCTCGGTCAGCGCCACCGCATCGCCGGCCAGATCGACCTCGAGGCGGTATCCGAACCCGCCGGGCATGTCCCCCTGCATGCCGATCCGCGCGCGGCGGATCGTGCTGCCGAACCCGTCGGGCCGGCCGGTGGCCGCGGGGGCATCGACGAACCCGGCGTCGAACTGCAGCCGCCCGCGGGGCTTGAAGCTCCAGCCGCCCTCGCCGGTGATCTCGGGGGCGCCCGCGAACACGATCCCGGGCGCCGGCCCGGTCGAGGCGCCGTCGCTCGCGGCAGCGGCCGCCGGAGGGGCGAGATCGGCCCGCGCGACCGTGGCGGCAAGCTGCGCCTCGAGCGCGTCGATCCGGCTCGCCATCGCGGCCATCTGCGCACGCATCTGCGCGAGCTCGTGCGCCATGACCGCTGCGTCCTGCGCCGCGGCGGGCGGTGACCAGGCCGCCGCGACCGCCATGCCGGCAACGGATAGAGCGAGGCGGGTCTTGGTCACGGCGGGTCCTCGGTGAAACTTGCGTGTCGCTTTCGTGGCGCCCTTATGGTGCTTGTGTGACGGCCTCGTGACGGTTTCCACAGCTGCGGGCGGCGCGGCTTGGCGCTTGCCGCGCACTGGTTGCAACGGTAACGGCCCGGGCCGAAGGAGTGCCCCATGCGCATCGGCTGCCCCAAGGAAATCAAGAACCACGAATACCGCGTCGGGCTGACCCCCGAAAGCGTGCGCGAGCTGACCGCGCACGGGCACGAGGTGTGGGTGGAGACCGGCGCCGGGCTCGGCATCGGCGCGACCGACGGCGATTATCGCGCCTGCGGCGCCGCGATCCAGCCCGATGCGCGGACGGTGTTCGACGGCTGCGAGATGATCGTCAAGGTGAAGGAGCCGCAGGCGGCGGAACGCGCGATGCTGCGCGAAGGCCAGGTGCTCTACACCTATCTCCACCTCGCGCCCGATCCCGATCAGACGCGCGAGCTGGTGGCTAGCGGGGTGACCGCGATCGCTTACGAAACGGTGACCGGCCCGGGCAATTCGCTCCCCCTGCTCAAGCCGATGAGCCAGGTTGCCGGGCGGATGAGCATCCAGGCCGGCGCCACCGCGCTCGAGAAAGCGCACGGCGGGCGCGGGGTGCTGCTCGGCGGGGTGCCGGGGGTGCTGCCCGGCAAGGTGATGGTGATCGGCGGCGGAGTGGTCGGCTTCAACGCCGCGCAGATGGCGGTCGGTCTGGGCGCGGACGTGACCATTCTCGACCGCGATCCCGAGGTGCTCGAAAAGCTCGGCATCCACTTCGAAAGCCGCGCCAAGACGCGCTTTTCGAACAAGGCCAACATCGAGCAGATGATCTGCGAGACCGAGCTGGTGATCGGCGCGGTGCTGATCCCCGGCGCCGCCGCGCCCAAGCTCGTCACCCGCGACATGCTCAAGTGCATGAAGCCCGGCGCGGTGCTGGTCGACGTGGCGATCGACCAGGGCGGGTGCTTCGAGACCAGCCGGCCGACGACTCACGCCGAGCCGACGTATGTGGTCGACGAGGTGGTTCATTACTGCGTCGCCAACATGCCGGGCGCGGTCGCCCGCACGAGCACGTATGCGCTCAACAACGTCACCCTGCCGCATGCCCTGCGGATGGCCGACATGGGGTGGAAGCAGGCGCTGCGCGCCAACCCGCACCTCGCCGAAGGGCTGAACGTCCATGCCGGCAAGGTGACCTACAAGGCGGTCGCCGACGAGCTGGGATACGATCACCTGCCGGTCGCCGAGGCGGTGGCCTGACTGGCGCCACAAGTCCCGCGTCC
Organism: Tsuneonella sp.; assembly: GCA_043427735.1. Lineage (GTDB taxonomy): Bacteria > Pseudomonadota > Alphaproteobacteria > Sphingomonadales > Sphingomonadaceae > Tsuneonella. The sequence continues at coordinate 8,280 of JBHWTG010000075.1, forward strand.
GCTCGTCCCGAGCCTGCCGGAGGACGCTGCGCGAGGGTCGACCCTTGGCGGAACACCCTTCGACAAGCTCAGGGTGAGCGGGCTCGGGTAGTGGTGGGTCGAGACGTTACGCCGGCTTCCAGCCGATCTCGGCGATCCTGGCCGAGCGGGGGACGTCGGTTACCGCCTCGTTGATCGTCACCGTCTCGCCGGGCGCGAGGCTCGGCTTGGGCGGGGCGATCTCCCACGAGTAGACGATCCGCTCGCGCCCGTCGCGCAGCACGATCAGGATCGGCGGCACCTTGCGAGTCTCGCGGCCGACGTTCTTCACCGTACCGCTGGCGCCGAAATACTCGGTCCCGTTGGGCAGCGTGCGGCGCTCCTGCTGGTCGCGCGGGAAGTCCAGCACCAGATCGGGCTGGCCGAGCGCGAACGTCGGCCGGCTGACCGGCACCCAGTCGGGCAGGCCCCAGTAGCTCACCGCCCCCACGGTGCCGAGCGCGACCGCCGCGAACAGCGCCGCGGCGATCGTCCAGAGCTTCATCATGTTGCGCCGCGGGCGGAACGGCGGCTGGTAGTCGAACTGGGACACCTCGTCGCCGTAATCGACCGGCTCGGGCGCTTGCGGCGGCGGGGACTCGACCACGGTCGGCGCGGGCGGATCGTCGTACACCGGGGGCGGCGCCGGCCTCTCCTCCACGCGAGGAACATCGATCGTCGGCCCCGGCGCGGCCGCCGGTTCGCTGTCCGCGGCGGCAGCACTCC
>JBHWTG010000076.1:0-13564 GCA_043427735.1 Tsuneonella sp.
GGGTGCTGCCGGCGGCAAGGTAGCCACGGATGCTTTCGAACAGGCCCTGGCCACTGGCTCGCGCCGCGGCGCTCGCTTCACCGGCGGGCGCCACGCTGTCGCCGGCCGCCCCGCGCAGCCCGCTGAACGAGCTCGGCCACCAGAGCGACACTCCGAGCAGCACCGCGCCCAGCGCCGCGCCGACCCCGGCGAGCACGTAGCCCGTGAACTGTCCGTATTGCGCCCTGCGCGAATGCCCGGAGCGCCGTGAGGAGGGCGGCGCCATCTCGCTGGCCCTAGGCGGTCATCAAGACGCCGCGGTAGATCGGGTCTTCCATGGCGCGCCCGGTGCCCAGCGCGACGCAGCTCAGCGGATCCTCGGCGATCGAAACGGGCAGCCCGGTCTCTTCGCGCAAGTGATCGTCGAGACCGCTGATCAGCGCGCCCCCGCCGGTGAGGACGATGCCCTGGTCGACGATGTCGGCGGCAAGCTCGGGCGCGGTGTTCTCGAGCGCGATGCGCACGCCCTCGACGATCGCCCCGATCGGCTCGGACAGCGCCTCGGCGATGTGGCCCTGGTTGATGGTGATTTCCTTCGGCACGCCGTTGACGAGGTCGCGTCCCTTGATGGTGATGTTCTCGCCGATCCCGTCCTCGGGCGAGCGGGCGATGCCGTAGTCCTTCTTGATGCGCTCGGCGGTCGCTTCGCCGATCAGCAGGTTGTGGTGGCGGCGGACGTAGCTGACGATCGCCTCGTCCATCTTGTCGCCGCCGGTGCGCACGCTGGTGGTGTAGGCGAGGCCGCGCAGGCTGAGCACCGCGACTTCGGTGGTTCCGCCGCCGATGTCGACCACCATGCTGCCGACGGGCTCGGTAACGGGCATGTCGGCGCCGATCGCCGCGGCCATCGGTTCGAGGATCAGGTACACCTGGCTCGCGCCGGCGTTCGAGGCCGCGTCGCGGATCGCGCGGCGCTCGACCGAGGTCGAGCCCGACGGCACGCAGATCACGATCTCCGGATAGCGCAGCAGGCTCTTCTTTCCGTGCACCTTGCGGATGAAGTGCTTGATCATCTCCTCGGCGATCTCGATGTCGGCGATCACCCCGTCGCGCAGCGGGCGGATCGCTTCGATGCTGTCGGGCGTCTTGCCCATCATCATCTTCGCATCGTCGCCCACCGCCTTGACGCGCTTGATCCCGTTCAGGGTCTCGATCGCGACCACCGAGGGCTCGTTGAGCACGATGCCGCGCCCTTCGACATAGACCAGCGTATTCGCCGTGCCGAGGTCGATCGCCATGTTCTGCGAGCCGAATTTCAGGAGATTCGAAAAGAAGCCCATTGCCGTGGCGATTCCGTGTAAGATTCAGGCCTTTGTCGCCCGGACGAGCGGCAGGTGCGACCCGGTGTTGGCGGGGATTTCCGGCCCCTTACCCAATGGTGCCCCAAAAGGCTAAAAAAAGTTGCAGCACCGTCCCCGGGCTTGTCCACGGATCGGCTCGAAATTGCGCCGCTTGGTCGCTAGGCGAGAGCGATGGCCGAAATCCGCCGTCTGCCCGAAGCGCTGATCAACCGCATCGCTGCGGGCGAGGTGGTCGAGCGCCCGGCCTCTGCGCTCAAGGAACTGGTCGAGAACGCGATCGATGCGGGCGCGGCGCGGATCGCGGTCTCGCTCGAGGCGGGTGGGCTCGACCGGATCGAGGTGACCGACGACGGCTGCGGGATGAACCCGGCCGAGATGGCCCTCGCGCTCGAGCGCCACGCGACCTCGAAGCTGCCCGGCGAGCGCATCGAGCTGGTCGCCACGCTGGGTTTCCGGGGCGAGGCGCTGCCGAGCATCGCCAGCGTCGCCCGGTTCACGCTCGAAAGCCGCCCGAGAGGGGCCCGGCAGGGCTGGCGGCGGGTGGTCGATCACGGCGCGCTGGTGGAGGAGGGCCCGGCCGCGCTGCCGCCCGGGACCCGGGTGCGGGTCGAACACTTGTTCGCCCGTGTGCCCGCGCGGCGCAAGTTCCTGCGCTCGGCGCGCAGCGAGTACGCCGCCTGCCTCGACGTGGTCAGGCGACTGGCGATGGCACGGCCCCGGATCGGCTTCACGCTCGATCACGACGGCCGGCGGGTGCTGGCCGTGCAGCCCGAACAGGAGCTGGTGGACCGCGTGGCGCAAGTCATCGCGCGCGAGCTCAAGGACAACGGAGTCGCCATCGCCCTCGAGCGGCACGACCTGCGGCTGTCGGGCATCGCCGGGCTGCCGACCTACAACCGCGGGGTGGCCGATCACCAGTATCTGTTCGTCAATGGACGCGCGGTGAAGGACCGGCTGCTGGTCGGCGCGGTGCGCGGCGCCTACGCCGACATGCTCGCGCGGGACCGGCACGCCGTGCTCGCGCTGTTCCTCGATCTCCCCGCGCAAGAGGTCGACGTCAACGTCCATCCGGCGAAGACCGAAGTGCGGTTCCGCGACCCCGCGGCGGTGCGCGGGTTCATCGTTGCGGGCCTGCGCCAGTCGCTGGCCAGCGGCGACCGGCGCAGCGCGCAGGCACCCGACGCGGCGGCGATGGGGCGCTGGATTTCCGAACCGGCGCGCGATCTCGGCTCGATTTTCGCCGGGCGGGACTGGAGCGAGCCGTCCGCCTCGCTGCGGGAATCGCCGAGCGGCTGGCAGGGCTATGACAGTGCTGTCCTCGCGCCGCCCCAGGGCAGGGCGGAGCGCGCCGAAGAACTCCCGGGAGAGGGCGAGAGCTACCCGCTCGGGGTCGCGCGCGGCCAGGTGGCGCAAACCTATATCGTCGCCGAAGCGGCCGATGGCCTGGTGATCGTCGACCAGCATGCCGCGCACGAACGGCTGGTGCTCGAACGGCTGCGCGCCGCGGGGGCGGGGAAGGCGAGCGCGCGGCCGCAGGCCCTGCTCATCCCCGAAGTGGTCGAGCTCGACGAGCCCGATTGCGACCGCCTCGAGGATGCCGCGGAGGGGCTGGCCACCCTCGGCCTCGCGGTCGAGCGTTTCGGCCCCGGCGCTCTGCTCGTGCGCAGCCTCCCGCACGCGCTCGCCAGGGCCGATCCCGCGAAGCTGCTGCGCGACATTGCCGACGATATTGCGCGGCACGGCGCGAGCGAACGCGGCGGCTCGCTCCTGCTCGGCGAACGGCTCGACCACGTGCTGGCGACGATGGCCTGCCACGGTTCGGTCCGCGCGGGCCGGTCGCTGTCGGTCTCCGAGATGAATGCCCTGCTGCGCGAGATGGAGCGCACCCCGCGCTCGGGACAGTGCAACCACGGCCGCCCGACGTGGGTGAAGCTGAGGATGGAGGACGTCGAGAAGCTGTTCGGCCGGCACTGAGCCCGACAGCCGTCACGCTGGCGGTGCTCGGCGACCGAACCGGAGGAAAGCGAGCACGAACACCCCGACGATTGCCGGAATCAGCGACGCGCGGAGCATCTCCGTGCGATCGTCGGCGTCGGGTTCGGTCAAGCCGAGCACCAGCAGCGCTACGGCGAAGGAGATGAAGATCCAGCCGAGCAACGCGTCGGCCCAGGGCAGGCGCTGCTCCAGCCGGTCGACCAGCAGGGGTACGGCCTCCGGGTTATCGCGCAGGGCGCGCCGGATGGTGCCATGATGGAGCCCCGTGGCGATCAAGCGGGTAATCAGGCTCACCAGCACGACCACCATCGCCATGCCGCCAAGCGGTACAAACAGTTCCTCCATGTATCCCTCCCGAGGCCGCGGTCTGCCCGCCGCGACATAAAGGCACATCGTGCCATACCCGCCGCCCTACGCCAACATGCGCGCGCTGGCACGCTGGCGCGAATATGCTAGGCGTGGCCGCAGAACACACGGGGAGCGCCGATGATCAGCAGGGTGATGGGGGTTGCGGCGGCGGTGCTCGCGCTCGCCGCTTGCGCCGAGGACGAACCCAGTGCCGCCGAGCGCGCGCGGCAGGACGAGGCGGACATCGCCGCCGTCAACGCCGCGCAGGTGCCGCCCCCGACCCCTGTCACCCCCGAGAAGATCCTCTACCCCGATATCGAACGCCACGACCTGTTCGGCGCCGGCTGCAACTTCGCACCCGGCGGAAGCATGGCGGCGATCGTGCTCGCCCAGCCGGGCCGCGCCTACATGAAGATCGACGGCAAGCTCGAGACGTTCGCCCCCGACGCGGGCAGCGGCGACCTGCCGCTCGGCGCCAAGGGCAAGTACACCGGCGGCGCCTGGTCGTTCGTGCTCGACCTCGCCGAGGAGGAGGGCAAGCAATCGGGCATGGAGACGGTCAACTACCCGGCGCACTTCGTGCTGCGCAACGAATACGACCAGATCGTGTACGACGCCACCGGGGTGGCCCAGTGCGGTAGCTAGCCTTCGAACGGGGCGGCGGGCTCGCGCACGCGGATCAGGCCGTTCGAGACCATCTCCATGACCGGCTCGTCGTGCTGATTGAAGACCGTGAGGTGCGACTTGAAAATGCCCATGTCGGGCCGCGACCTGCTGCGCCGCTTTTCCAGCACCGTCGTCTCGCAGCGCAAGGTGTCTCCGGGATAGACCGGCTTGAGCCATTTGAGGTTGTCCACCCCCGGCGAGCCGAGGCCGGCCTGGCGGTTGGCCTTGAGGTTCTCGACCAGCATCGCCATCGTCATCGCGCAAGTGTGCCAGCCGCTGGCAGACAGGCGGCCGAAGTGCGTCGCCGCGGCGGCCTCGTCATCGAGATGGAATGGCTGCGGATCGTATTTGGCGGCGAACTCGACGACCTCCGCCCGAGTGACCTCGTAGCGGCCGAAGCGCGAAGTCCGCCCGACTTCGATGTCTTCGAAATACTGCATAAGGGCTCTGGTCTCCTCGCGCTTCCCGGCGAGGGATTCGCAGGGACAAGCGGCGTTGCGCGCTACAACCTGGCCTCGAGATCGCCGCGGCCGATGTCGGGGACGATCCGGTATCGCGCGACGATCAGGCTGAACAGCCCGAACAGGATCAGCCCAAGCGCGACCAGACTGTAGAGCAGCCTCATGTCGCTGAGCGCCAGGAGCGCTTCGCCGAGGCCCTTGATCTCGCTCGACTGCACCAGCCACGCGCCGCGCACCAGCGACCACCCGATCAGCAGGAACACCACGGCGCGCGCGGCGTGCCCGGCGCGGCCGATCGGTTGGATGTAGGCGGGGGCCCCGCCGCCGACGTACTTCATGAACCCGGCATCCCAGGCGGACTTCGCCTGGATGGCGGCGCCGACGATGAAGCCGAGGCCGACGAGGCCGAGAATGACAGGGCCGATCTCCCAGGTCAGCAGGCTGGTCGCCGCTGCCTGCCCGGCCGCCTCTCCGCTCGATTGCTGCTTCGCGCCCGACGCGAACTGATAGGCAGCATACGTGAGGACCGTGTGCGCGATGCCGCTGGCAGCCGATCCGACGCGCTTGACCCGGGCTTTGGCGTCGTCGCCATGGTGCTCGATGCCGCTCGCCGCGTCGACCAGCTTGAACAGCGCGTAGGCGAGGAGGCCGAGAGCGACGAGATAGAGCAGCGGCGTGCCGAGCGGGACGTCCTGGATCAGGTCGAACACCGCGTTCTGGCCGCCGCGCGCCTGGCCCGCGGTCGACAGCGCGAGATAGCCGAGCAGCAGGTAGACCACCCCCCGCGCGACGTAGCCGAGCCGCACCAGCAGGCTGAACTTTTCTGATTTGTCGACCATTTCGCCTCCTCCTGTTGCCGCGACAACACCCGGGCGGCCCGAATGCTCCCGCGCGGCTACCGATCCCACGTTTCGAGCACCGATCCGAGCGCGGCGGCGAGCGGAGCAAGCCGGTCGGCATGATCGCGCCAGCCGCCGACGCCGCGCGCGTGAAGCGGCTCGCGCACTTGCGCGGCGCTGGCGGTGCGCACGCTGCTGCCGACCGTGTGAAATGATGTCATCGCGGGCGACCAGGCGATCCCCAGAAAGTCGCACAGCGGGCGCAGCTCGGCTTCGGGGTTGCTCACCAACCGGTCGTAGACGACCCGGTGCACCGCATCGGGGCGCACCCGCCTGAAATGGTCGATCGAACGCACGTAATCCGCGTAGTAGCGTCCGATCGCGGCGAGATCGTAGGAGTAGGCCTGGCCCCTGGCGAAGTTCTCGCGGTAGTTGGAGAGGCCGCAGTCGAGCGGATGGCGGCGCACGTCGACGATGCGGGCGTTCGGCAACATCGCCGCGATCAGCCCGGCGAACAGCCAGTTGTTCGGCATCTTGTCGCTGAACCGGCCCGCCGCGGGCGGATGGAACGGCGCGGCGCGCGCCAGGTAATTGCCGCCTAGCTCGGCCAGGCCCTCGCACGGCACTGCGGCAAGCCCCGCGAGATAGCCCGGATCGACCAGGCGCCCGCTGCCGCCGAGCGAGGCGGCGATCGCGACCACCGCCGGGAGCTCGCCGCACGCAGCGACCTCGCCGCTGGCCTCGAGCATGCGCTCGACAAGGGTAGAGCCCGCGCGGGGCATCCCGACGATGAATATCGGCGCCCTCGAGGGGTGGCCGCACTCCGCGCGGGCAGCGAGGAACTCGGGCGTGAACACGGCAATCGTGCGATCGACCAGGGCGGTGATGCTCTCGGGGCGATAAGGCTGCGCCGCGGCGCGCAGCGCGTTGGCAGCGTCGAGGTGGCGCCACTCCTCGGCGATGGCGCCGCGCTGGGCGAACCACCGGGCGAGCGCGAAGTGGAGGCACGCGTGCTCGTACGCGTCCCCGGCGGGCGCGGCCAGCGCCGCCTGCATCGCCGAGCGGTCCTCGTCCGACAGCCGCCGGGTCTTGATGTTGGCCAGGGTCCACCAGGCAGCACCCAGCGCGGGGTCGTCGGCGAGCGCAGCGCGCGCCGCGCGCTCAGCGCCGGCGATATCGCCCGCTGCCTGCAGCATGGTGGACAGCGCGATCCGGGCACGCGGCGAAGGTTCCGCGGCGATCCCCGCGCGCTGCGCCGCGATCGCCTCGGCGACCCGGCCCAGCCGCATCAACAGGGCCGCGCGCAGGAACGGCTCGGCGGGCGGGCCGCCGCCCTGAGGCGCGCAGCGGTCGAGCTCCTCGAGGGCTTTGACGAACCGCCCGTCGCTGTGGAGGGCGTGCGCGCGGGCGATCGAGGCCGGGGCACGATCGCTGGCGCCGGACGCCATCACACGTTGAACTTGAACAGCAGCACGTCGCCGTCCTGCACGAGATACTCCTTGCCTTCCTGCCGCAGCTTGCCGGCCTCCCGCGCTTTCGCCTCGCCGCCGAGTGCGACGTAGTCGTCGTAAGCGATGGTCTCGGCGCGAATGAAGCCGCGCTCGAAGTCGGTATGAATCTCCCCCGCGGCCTGGGGCGCCTTGGCGCCCGCCGGGAAAGTCCACGCGCGGGCTTCTTTCGGCCCGGCGGTGAAGAACGTCTGCAGCCCGAGCAGCTTGTAGCCGGCGCGGATCACCCGCGCGAGGCCGCTTTCGTCGAGCCCAAGCGATTCGAGGTATTCGGCCCGCTCCTCGGCGGGCATGGCGACCAGCTCGCTCTCGATCGCGGCCGACACGACCACCGCCTGCGCGCCCTCGGCGGCCGCCTTGGCGAACACCCGGGCCGACATCTCGTTGCCCTCGGCGGCATCCTCCTCGGCGACGTTGCAGACGTACAGCACGGGCTTCGCCGTCAGCAACTGCGCCTGCGCGAACACCCGCGCCTCGTCGTCGCCGTTCGGCTCGGTCAGCCGGGCGGGCTTGCCTTCGCGCAACAGTTCGAGCGCCTGGCCGAGCACGCTCGCGGCCACTCTGGCCTCCTTGTCGCCGCCGGTGGCGCGCTTGGCGGCAGCAGGCACACGCTTCTCGAGGCTCTCGAGATCGGCGAGCATGAGCTCGGTCTCGACCACTTCGGCATCGGCGATCGGATCGACCCGGTTGCTGACGTGCTGAATGTCGTCGTCCTCGAAGCAGCGCAGCACGTGCACGATCGCGTCAACCTCGCGGATGTTGCCGAGGAACTGGTTGCCGAGCCCTTCGCCCTTGCTGGCGCCTCTCACCAGACCCGCAATGTCGACGAACGCGAGCTGGGTGGGCACGACCTTGGCCGACTTGGCGATGGCGGCGATCTTCTCCAGCCGCTCGTCGGGGACCGCGACCTGGCCGACGTTCGGCTCGATCGTGCAGAACGGATAGTTGGCGGCCTGCGCGGCCTGCGTTTCGGTGAGGGCATTGAACAGCGTCGACTTGCCGACATTTGGCAGGCCGACAATTCCGCAACGGAAACCCATCGCACGTGATCCTCTCGGGGTGATGACGGCGCGCCTTAGCGACCCAGGGCGGTCAAGGAAACCGTGCCCGCATTCGCGGTTGCCCGCCCGACTCCGTCGACTAACCTGCGGCGAAACAAGCGGGCCGCATCCGAGTCGCAGCACCATTGGGGGGCGATACGATGTCGAGTGCCGCTGCGTTGGCCGATCCGGCCGAATCCTTCGACGATCCCGTGGAGATGCCGGTTCCGGATCCGGCTGCCGGAATCGAAACCGTCGCCACCCTGATGAGCCCCGCCGTGGGCGTGTTCGGCCCCGACACCACGGTGCGCGAGGCCACCGAAGCGCTGCGCGAACAGGTCAAATCGGCCTTTATCACCTACCTCTACGTGGTCGACCCGGGGGGCCGGTTGCTGGGTCTCGTGGTCATGCGCGAGATGCTGCTCGCCGAGCCCGAGACGTCGCTCGATGCACTGATGCTGCGCGAGCCGTTCACGCTGCGCGCCGACCTGCCGCTGTCCGAGGCGCTCAAGCGCGCGCTGCACAAGCATTTCCCGGTCTACCCGGTGGTCGACGCACAGGACCGGCTGGTCGGTCTCGTGCGCGGAGCGGATCTGTTCGCCAATCGGGCGATCGAGATTTCCGCGCAGTCGGGTTCGATGGTCGGCGTCGACAAGGAGGAGCGGCTCGGCACCTCGCTCGTGCGCAGCCTCAAGCTGCGGCACCCGTGGCTGCAGGTGAACCTCCTCACCGCGTTCGTCGCCGCCGCGGTGGTGGGCGTGTTCGAGGACACGCTGAGCCGGCTGGTGATCCTCGCGGTGTTCCTGCCGGTGATGGCCGGGCAGACCGGCAACACCGGGTGCCAGGCACTCGCGGTGACGCTGCGCGGAATGACGCTGGGCGACGTGAAGCCCGGTTCCGAAACCGGCCTGGTGCGCAAGGAAGCGATGCTCGGCTTCCTCAACGGCGGGTTCGTCGGCCTCACCGCGGGCCTCGGCATGTTCGTCTATGCGACGATGCAGGGCGAGCCGAGCCCGCTGACTTTCGCCGCCGTCGTCTTCCTGGCGATGATCACCGCGTGCACCGTGGCGAGCATCGCCGGGGCGGTCATCCCGATGATCCTCAAGCGGCTCGGCGCCGATCCGGCGACCGCGTCGAGCATCTTTCTCACCACCGCCAGCGATGTCGCCAGCATGGGGATTTTCCTCACGCTGGCGACGATCATGCTGCCCGGAGCCTAATCGAGCACGCCCTCGACGAACGCCGCCATCGGCGAGCGGCCGAGCATCGCCCGCTGCGCGTCGGCGGAAACGCGGTTGATCTCGGTTTGCGGCACGGGCCCGGCGCTGACCGGCCTGCGCAGCGGCCGCGTGCCGGCCGGCATGGCGATGATCGCGGCGATCGCGCGCGGCACGTCCATCGGATCGGCGCTGCGCCCCGAGCCGTCCTCGGCCCCCATCCGCGCGACCACCTGCGGATAGCCGTCGGCGTGGCGCGCGGGCGTGCGCGCCTTGAGCTCGGCGGAGTAGCGGTTGCGGTTGACCCACACTTTGGTCGGGTAGCCGCCGGGCTCGATGATCGAGACCTCGATCCCATGCGGCGCGACCTCGTAGGCGAGCTGCTCGAACATCGCCTCGACCGCGAACTTGGTCGCCGAATAATGCCCCGCGAACGGGGCGATCACCCGGCCGAGCTGGCTCGAGATCGCGAAGATCAGCCCGCTCTTCCTCGCCCGCATTCCGGGCAGCACCGCACGCGCGAGCCGGTGGTAGCCGAACACGTTGGTGTCGAACGCGAGCCGCGTCGCCTCCATGTCCTGCACCTCGACCGGGCCGGTGATACCGATCCCGGCGTTGTTGACCAGCACGTCGAGCCCGCGCCCGGTGAGCCGTTCGGCTTCGGCCACCGCGCGGTTGACCATGTCCTCGTCGGTCACGTCGAGCTCGAGCACGGTGAGATCGAGCTTCTCATCCTTCGCCAGCCTGCCGAGCTCCTCGGCCTCGGGCCGCGGCACGTTGCGCATGGTGGCAAAGACCTTGGCGCCCGAGCGCGCGAGCAACTCGGCCGCGCCGCGCCCGAAGCCCGACGAGCTTCCGGTGATGAGCACCGACCGGCCCCTGAAGGCGGAGGCGGGGTCGGCCTGGGCGCGAACGGCGGGGGCGAACGCGGCCGCGGCGGCGGTGCCGGCAAGCAGGGAACGGCGGTCTATGGCAGGCATTGAAGACTCCTCTCGGGGGCGGCAGCAGGCTAACGCCGTTTCGCCCCCTCGCCAATCGCAAGGGACCAGCGCCATGCCTCGCTCGACCAACGGCTTGCTGATCGTGCCGGCGCTGGCGGCCGCGCTGGCCGGCTGCGAGACGACCAACTCCGACAATTGGACCGGCGGGGCGACGACGCCGTTCAACCAGGCCGAGCGCAGCTGCCTGAGCCTTGCCCAGGACGTCGAGACCGCGGAGCGCCGCCGCGATTTCTTCGTCGGGTGCATGGCGTCGCTGGGCTGGGCGCCAAAGCCGGGCGCGTCGATCGCGCTCTAGTCGCTATCCGCGGGTTGCCGGTCGAAGTAGCCCAGCCGCAGCAGCTCGCCGTGCAGCCTGCGCAGCGCCCAAACGTCGTAGAGCGCGTGGCCGACGATCACCGTCAGCAGGCTCCCGGTCCACCAGTAAACGACGCCGAACACCACACCGATCAACACGATGATCGCGGTGATGAGTGGTCTGGCGAGGTGCATCAGCGCGAAGCCGAGCGCGCTGACGGCGATCGCGGCGGCTGTCCCCAGATGGTCTCCGGCAAGGGTCTGCACGCCGCCGCGGAACAGCGCTTCCTCGCCGACCCCGGCGCACAGCGCGATCCACACGTACACCGGCCAGCCGGTATCGCGCGCGAACAGCTGCGCCATCCTGGCCTGGAGGTGCACCGTGTGTTCGAGGAACCTGGGAAACAGCCGGAAGACGGCTGCCGCGAGCGCGATCAGCGACAGGCCGAAAGCGATGCCCTGAAGCAGCGGGCGCCAGCCCCAGTCGATGAAACCCGCGAGCTCGCGACCCGAATAGGCCCACATCGCGGCGCCGGCGGCGAGCAGCAGGGCGGCCTGGATGCCGAGGCCCGACGCGAGCTTCCCCCTCGTGAGTGCGCGCTCCCGCTCAGCCATTCAGCCGCAACGCGATTTCGCTCATGAAGCGCGCGTCGTCGCCGCTGGCAAGCCACTGGGCTTCGGCGGCGATCGCGCCGAGCATCGCGGCGAGATCGTCCAGCTCGGCCTTGGCGTAGTTGCCGAGCACGTGTCCGGTGACCCGGTCCTTGTGGCCGGGATGCCCGATGCCGATGCGCACGCGGCGGAATTGCGGCCCGAGATGACGGTCGATGCTGCGCAAACCGTTGTGCCCGGCGAGCCCCCCGCCGATCCGCGCCTTCACCTTGAACGGCGCGAGGTCGAGCTCGTCGTGAAACACGGTCAGCGCTTCGGCCCCCAGCTTGTAGAAGCGCAGCGCCTCGGCGACCGCGCGCCCGCTCTCGTTCATGTAGGTCGCGGGCTTGAGCAACAGCACCTTGTGTGTGCCGATCCGCCCCTCCTGCACCCAGCCGCTGAACTTCTTCTGCACCGGGCCGAACCCGTGCACCTCGGCGATCGTGTCGAGCGCCATGAAGCCGACGTTGTGCCGGTGCATCGCGTATTGCTGGCCGGGATTTCCGAGACCTGCCCAGATTTGCATGGCGGGCTCCTATAGGGCGCCGGCCGAAAAGCAAAACGCCGGCCCTCTCCTCGAGGACCGGCGCTGGCTGCGCAGGACAGCGGGCGAGGGCTACTCCTCGGTCGCTGCTTCGCTTTCGTCGGCCTCGGCGGGCGCGGCTTCGCCGGCGGCCTGGGCGTCGGCCGCGGCGTCGGCGCCTTCGGCCTTCTTCAGCGCCGAGGGGGCGACCAGCGTGGCGATGGTGAAGTCGCGGTCGGTGATCGCGCTGGTCGAGCCGGCGGGCAGGGTGACCTCGCTGATGTGGATCGAATCGCCCACGTCCTTGCCGGTCACGTCGATCTCGATCTGGTCGGGGATCTTGTCCGATTCGCAGATCAGGTCGAGCTCGTGGCGGACGATGTTGAGCACGCCGCCCTTCTTGAGGCCGGGGCTGGCTTCCTCGTTGAGGAACACCACCGGCACCATCACCTCGACCTTGGCGTCCTTCGCCAGGCGCAGGAAGTCGACGTGCAGCGGGCGGTCGGTGACGGGGTCGAACGCAACGTCCTTGGGCAGCGTGCGCACCGACTTGCCGGCGACGTCGATCATCACGATCGAGTTCATGAAGTGGCCGGTGCCGAGCTGACGCATCAGCTCCTTGGCCTCGACGTGGATCGGGGTGGGTTCTTCCTTGCCGCCGTAGATCACGGCGGGGACACGGCCTTCGCGGCGCAATACACGGGAGGCTCCCTTGCCAGCCCGTTCGCGCGCCTCGGCCGGCAGGGTCAGAGCTTCGCTCATCGGGGTGCCTTTCGAATGCGGGTTATCACCGGTCCGCCACGCCTCCAGGGATGACCATGACGCCGGAAGCGCGGGCCGTTAGCGGGCGAGGGCGGAAAAGGCAAGCTTAGCGGACGCGCCGGACGGTGAAGCCTTCCCTGGCGAGCAGCTCGGGCAGCCCCTCGGGCGGGGCGAGGTGCGCGGCGCCGACCGCCACCAGCGGCCGCTTGCCGGCTTTGAGCAGCGCGACGATCCGCTCGGCCCACTCGCGGTTGCGCTCGGTCAGCAGCGCCTGCCGCAGCTCGGGGTCGGCGAGCAGGCCTTCGTCTCCCTCGCGCGCGATCGCCGCCATGTCGCCGCGCAGCCAGAGCTTGGCGAGCTTCGCGGTGTCCGCGCTCGACATGGTCTCTTCCGCGACCACCGCGCCCAGCAGGTCGCGCTGGTCGGCCTCGGGCAGCGCGTCGAAGATCGCGAGCTGCCCCTCGATGCCCTCGAGCTCCTCCACTCGGCGCGCCCGGAAATCGCGCAGCAGCGCGCGGTCGACCCCGTTTTCGCCGAGCGAATCGTCGGCCAGCTGGGCGAGGGTGATCGCCGCGCCCCACGTCTCGGTCGCCTTGAAGTCCGCCTCGCGGTAGCCGCCCCGGGCGAGCAGCGCGGCGAGCCGCGGGCGCATCGCGGGCGGCACGCGCTGCGACAGCGGCGGCAGCGGCTCGTCAGAATGCGACAGGCGGGTGAAGGTGGCGGCGAGCCTGGCCGAATCCTCGAGATCCTCGACCTCGACCACCAGCAGATCCGCGTCGACGATCGCCCGGTCGATCGCCGGGGTGCGCCACTCGGCACCCTCGGGCAGCGCGTGGATGGTCCCGAACAGCCAGCCCGCTGGCCGGCCGTCGGCAAAAGCGATCTCCCACAAGGCGGGGTCGGCCGGCGGCAGGTCGGG
>JBHWTG010000077.1:0-10831 GCA_043427735.1 Tsuneonella sp.
TAAGTTCCAGCTGCCATAGCCCCACTGATCGAACGCCCGTGCATAGACGTGTCGCGGATACATCGGTCGCCACTGCGTATTGGGGTTATCTGCAGTGGGGACAGTGTGAATGTCGAGATCGAGATTGGCGGCAAGATCGACTGACGAATAATCGGTAATCCGCGTAGTCTTGCGTTCTTCTATGCAGTTCGTGCCCTCGGTCCGCCAATTCGCCACATCATATTCGATCGGGGCATACCGCCATGCGAAATGTGGCTCGGTCACCCGGTCGAAATCCTCGACGAAGTCGGTTTCTATCTGTTTCTCAACAGTACACACACCATTGTTGAGGCTGTGCCGAAAACTGTCGCCCGTCCGGGTTCGCCGGTATGTCTGCACGATCTGTGTGCCGGATGTTGGACCGGCAAACGGATACTGAGCGGTGCCCAGCAAACGGTCGCGTGAGTTTACCGTATTGCGGGGAAGGGGCTGTTCGCAGCGATAGGTGCCAGAAGATGTTGCGCTCGCGCTATCGAGCGATTCCTCCGGGGTCGTTCCGGGCGGGTAATAGGTTGCTGCATAACTCGACTGCGGCGTCCAGCTCGAACGGGTGCCTGATACATAGCGCCAGTTTCTCTCGTACGTGCGTGTACTGGGCATCTGCTCACGCGACTGATACGTCCAGCGCGTCGTCACCCATTCATCTTTCAATAAATGGGCGACGCTGACATTGCTGGCATAGGGGACGAAGCCGTAGCGAACGCGCGATGTGGGCGATTTGGAGCTTTCGAGCTGCCGATGGAAATCCCGGATCACTACCTTCATCACGTCGATCCGCGGTGCGCTGTCCCCCGCATTGGTGTGCCGCATCGACCCAGTGACATCGAGCACCATCATGATGTCGAGATTGCTGAAGTTGAGCCTGGCTGTGCACGCGACCGACAGATCGACGCTATCTTGACCGAAAATCGACATGATTGTTGTCGGCACATCGACCTGAGCGCTGCCGTTGACCGAGAACTGGTCGTCCAGCGCAATCCGAAAGGCGCGGTTCTCGCTGCCGAATGCTCCGTCCTGATAGTTGACGCCGAAAAATCGCTGGGCCGCGCGTTCGACCTCGGCAGGAATCCCACCATCCAGCACGGCTTGGGACCCCAAGCGCTTACGCGCTGCCAGAACCCCGGCGTCGCAAGCCTGCTGCAGCCGGGTTTCGGCAAGGTAGGCGCGGCCTACATCGATGCTGCCGCCGATGAGCGCAAGCAGGGGCAGTAAGCCACCGGCCACGATCATCATCGTGTTGGCCGCGCTTTCGCGCAGGAGCCGCTCGAGGCACCTTCTCACGGTCACGACTATGCTTGATTTGCCCCGCCGCATGGCAGTTGGCCTAGCAAACCCGCGTAATCCGATGCTCAACGATATTGGTTAATTTGTTCAGCTAGGGACCAAATCACGCGCCGGTCGGCGTCGCTGTAAGAAAGATTGGCCGGGAGTAGGTCGATGTGCTGTCGTCTATACCAATGAAACCCAAGAAGCTGGGCCGGACGTAGGTCATCGTCAGCTTCTTTTCGATCGCGCCGGCGATCCGTGTGGGCTGATCTGTGATCGTGACGTCCAGACGCTCGTCAAGCAGCATGTATGGTGACGAAACGGCAATAGCAAAAGCGCGCTCTTCCATCTGGAGATTCGTCAGGGTCAACGACTTCTGGTAATCGATCGCGATGCTTCGCGCAGCGTCGGATGCGACCGATTTGAGCGCACTGCTGTTCTGGACATGCACGCCGACCTGCAGAATGCCGATCAGCATGGCCAGCACCAGCGGCGCAGCCAGCGCGAATTCAATCAATGCGCCGCCCTGGCGGTCATCGCGGACCCGACAAGACAGATTGCGCGCCATCAGTTCACCTGCACCGAGCGGTCGATCGCGAAATTCACCGGGCCGCCGACACCGAAATGCGTCCAGGTCGGAGTGTAAGTATCGCGCAACTCGATCTTGACCAGTTCTGACACCAATACATCCTCGGGACAGGCGGTGGCGGCAGCAACCAGTGTTTCCGAGACCCCGCAGCGGTAGCTTTTGCTGAGCCTCACTTTATGGTCGAGGGTTGCGGCCGGGATGCCGAGCGAGGCGCCGATGATTGCCTTCATCTTTGGCAGGCTTTCCTCGCCACCATCGGCGAAGGTCAGCGCGATCAACTCGCTTTCGGCCGCAGCGCTCTCGAGTTCCTGATAGCGCGTCACCATCGTGCCGACCTCGAAAGCACCTAGACCCAGCGTGAGCAGGAGCGGCGCAACCAATGCCGTTTCGATCATCGCTGTACCGCGACAGTCGCTCATCAAGCGGGCGCCAAGGTGAACCAGCGCGCGCATCAGGCGACCAAGCGTACCCCGCCGCGGACGTAGCCGCCGCTCAGCGAATCGTCCGTCGGGCAAAATGTGCTGAGGTGGGCATTACCGCCGATCTCCACCCGGTTTGCCGACAAGAGCAGACAGGAGCCGGACACGCGCGCTCCGCCGTTGATGCGCATGGTGTTCCTGGGCGTGTAGATCAGCCCTTCGATCGTGCCCTGCGTATTGCCGTTGATGATATGCTTGTGCCCGCCGCTCAGCGTATTGCTCTTGTCCTCGAACACCAGGATACCCTGATACCGTTCCGCATATGGCGCGTTGACCGTGCCGACCATTTGCGACGCGGTAATCGGGGTGAGCGATATCGGGCCAGCATTGCCCGTTCCGCCCAGCTTCATCTGCGCACCATTCTTCAGGACGAACATGATGCCCGTTCCGGTCACGCTATAATTCGTGCTGAGGTCGAGCACGCCGCCATCGATGACGTAAATACCGGGCGCCATGGTGACGTTGCACTGCGCTACGAAGCTTGAATAAACGCCGGGGGCCGGTGCCGCGACCTTCACCTTGCCCTTGCTGCAATCGAGCGACTTGCGGCGCGGATCCTGCGGCTGTGGGGTGGGCAGATCGGCGAACTCATCTTCCAGACCGCGTACGCCTTCATGCACGGCGAGTCCGTCGGGCGCCTGGATCGATCCGCATGCGGCGATCGAGTCTGCCTCGATGGTGGCATTGTCACCAATGATGATCGCATGGCCGTTATCGCCGTCGGCGTCAGAATTGTCGCACGACAAAGCGGCAATCCCGCAACGCGCGTTAACGGTTGCGCCGTTGTGAATGTCGACCCCGACGCCATCGGTGGCGAGCGCTTTGACGCACGCCGCAAACGAATCGCCGCGCCGCCATGTGGCCTGGGCCGATACCGAGACAACGAGAGGCGAACGGGTCAGGAACGAGCTGAATGGCAGTGAGCGCGACGCCGTGGCGGTCACCGCAACGGCATTGTTCTCGCCCCCGGCATAATCGACGAGATTGATTGTCGGGTCAGAGACGAACTCGGTCGTGTTGTCGAGATTATGCGCGAATTCCTGCGCCGCGCGGTCAGCATAGAGCTCGTCCTTCTCGCCGGCGAGAGCAAATGCGCCGGCTATCGCCGCCTGGTCGGCCGCATGCTGCATTTCGCGCTTCCACATGTAGTATTGCGAAAAATCCGTGGCCAGCCCGGCCCCGCCGATCAGGGCAGGCATGCCGAACGCGACTAGCATCGTTGTGTTGCCACTGACGTTTCGGCGAAATTTGCGCAGAAAGCGGGTGCTGATCGCGGACATCATGCTCGTCACGTTCCTTCTGCAACCTGCGCGCCCTACACCGTGCAAGTATCCGGAAAACGAAAGCAAAAGGTTAACATTCTGCAGGCCGGCCGTTTGCCTTGACAGCTTACATGGGTCGTAACAGGGCGCCGGATGTGTCGGTTGCGCCGCCTCTCACGCCTGAGCAACAGCTCGCCTTGGCCTTTGCCCCGGCGCACCAGCGTGGGGCAATCGCCAGCCTGTTGGAGCTTGATCGCACGCTGGGCGAGATCGTTCGCCGCGAGGCCGAAACGGGTTTGAAGCAATTGAAGCTTGCCTGGTGGCGCGAGGTGTTGGGCGCAGGTTCGGTACCCCCGGAGGCGCCACCAGTGCTCCGCAGGCTGGCAGAGGCAGGGTATCCTACCGCCACATTACGGGATCTTGCCGAGGGATGGGAATTGCTTCTTCAGGAGCAACTGACGGCGGCGGATATAAGGCTGTTTGCGCAGCACCGCGCAAAGGGCTGGACGTGGGCCGCCGGGCTCAGCGGTACGGGCGAACCTTTGGCGGCGGCGGCTGCCGGTACGCGGTGGGCGCTGGCCGATTTCGCTATTCACGTTTCTGACCCGCGCGAAAGCCAGGCGGCGATTGACCTTTTGGTTCAGCAGGCCGGCAGCAAGCTTCCGCGCGCCTTACGGTGGATGTCCATTCTCGAAGGACTGACATTGCGGCGGCTGTCAGCGATACAGGGCAAGGCGCCACGTTTGGGTGAAGCATTACGGCTGACGATACTGGGCCAACCCTATCGCTGGCAGGAGAATTAGGTGACGGGTACGCGCAATTTCATACTCGGCGGTTTTCTCTCGCTGCTCCTCCTCAGCGTCGGGCTGTTCTGGTGGCAGGGCAGGGCCGAGGTGGAGCAAGGGGCACCGCCGCCGCTGGTTCAACCCGTCGCTCCGGCGACCGACGTGCTGCCCACCGCCGATCCGGGCGAGCAGCGCGGACCGGAGCCTCCGCAAGCCACCGAATTGACGCGCGAGGAACAGCGCTTCTTCCGCTACGACCGGAACCGCGACCGCCGGATTACGCGCAACGAGATGCTCTCGACCCGAAGCGACGGTTTCCGCAAGCTCGACAAGGACGGCAACAACCTGCTCGATTTCGAGGAATGGGCGGTCGCCACCGCGCGCCGTTTCGACGGGGCGGACGCGAACCGCGACCGGGAGCTGGACCTCGCGGAGTTCATCCGCACAATGCCCAGGCCTGCGAAGCCGCGCGCGTCCTGCCGCTGCTAGGCGGGGACCGCGACCGGCGCCGCGAGCCAATCCGACAGATCGGCCTTCGCCCGCTCGGTATAGGCTTCCTTGCGCGCTTTCTTGCGGACCTCGGGCAGCGGTGGGAACAGCCCGAAGTTGACGTTCATCGGCTGATAGGTTTCGGCCTCGGCGTCGCCGGTGATATGCGCCAGGAGCGCGCCGAGCGCGGTCGTGCGAGGGGGTGGTCGCCAGGGCTCGCCCGCCAGCTCGGCCGCGGTCATCAGCCCGGCCAGCAGTCCGACCGCCGCGCTCTCCACATATCCCTCGCAGCCGGTGATCTGGCCCGCGAAGCGCACGTGCTCTGCCCCCTTGAGCCGCAGCTCGCGGTCGAGGACCAGCGGCGAATTGAGGAACGTGTTGCGGTGGAGCCCGCCGAGCCGGGCGAACTCGGCGTTCTCGAGCCCCGGGATCGTGCGGAACAGCCGCACCTGCTCGGCGTGCTTCAATTTGGTCTGAAAGCCGACCATGTTCCACAAAGTCCCGAGCTTGTTGTCCTGGCGCAGCTGGACAACCGCGTAGGGCCAGCGGCCGTTCGGATGCTTGGGCGTCGCCCAGTGGGGGTTGTCGAGCCCCACCGGCTTCATCGGCCCGAAGCGCAGGGTTTCCGGCCCGCGCTCGGCCATCACCTCGATCGGCATGCAGCCCTCGAAATAGGGGGTCTGGGCCTCCCATTCGCGGAACGCGGTCTTCTCGCCGTCGAGCAGGCCTTGGACGAACGCCGCGTACTGCTCGCGGTCGAGCGGGCAGTTGATGTAGTCCTTGCCGCCCTTGTCCCAGCGCGCGGCCATCCACGCGATGCTCATGTCGATGCTGTCGCGGTGGACGATGGGCGCGATAGCGTCGAAGAACGCGAGGCTGTCCTGCCCGGTCGCGGCGGCTATGCTCTGCGCGAGAGTGGCCGCGGTCAGCGGACCGGTGGCGATGATCGCCGGCCCGGAGGCAGGTAGTTCATCGACGCGTTCGCGGACTACCTCGAGGTTGGGCAGGGCAACCAGCTCGCGCTCGACCGCCGCGGAGAACACGTCGCGGTCGACCGCCATCGCCGAGCCCGCGGGCACGCGCCCCTCCTCGCCGGCGCGCATGACCAGGCTGTCAAGCCGGCGCATCTCGTGGTGCAACAGGCCGACCGCGTTCTTCTCGTCGTCGTCCGAGCGGAAGCTGTTCGAGCAGACCAGCTCGGCCAGTCCTGTGCCCTGGTGCGCCGGTGTGGTGTCGCCGCTGCCGCGCATCTCGCTCAAGCGCACCCGCACGCCGCGGCGCGCGAGCTGCCAGGCGGCTTCGCACCCCGCGAGCCCGCCGCCGATGATGTGGACCAGGTGCGCCATCCCTCGCTCCATGCCGTTCGTGTCGAGCGAAGTCGAGACACGCCGGTGCAACGCATCTCGACTTCGCTCGACGCGACCGGATATGGGGACGTCGGGGGGAGACAAATGCCCAGGCGCGCATTGATCGAACACCGGCCGTGGCTGCTGGTAAGCATGGCGCTGGCGCTCGCATACTGGCTGTTGTCCGACAGCAAGCTGGGCGAACTCTATCTGCTGCTGCTCAAAGCCGGTTCGGTCGCCGCGCTCGCTGCCTACGCCCTTGCGCGCAGCCGGCATCGCGATGCGCGGCACATCGCCGCGGTGATGGCGACGGGGGCGATGGGCGATGCGTTCATCGAGCTCGACACGATCGCCGGGGGCGCCTGGTTTCTTCTCGCGCACCTTCTCGCCATCGCGCTGTACTGGCGCAGGCGGCGCGCGGCGCCTTCGGTCAGCGAGCGGGCGGCGGCCGCATCGGTGCTGGCCGGCGTGCCGCTCTGCGCCTGGCTGCTCACCGACGATCCGCTCGCCGCGGTCTACGCGGTCGCCCTGGCAGCGATGGCGGCGAGCGCGTGGCTCAGCCGGTTCAGCCGCTATGCCGTCGGCGTCGGTGCGCTGCTGTTCGTTGCCAGCGACCTGTTGATCTTCGCGCGGCTGGGCGGAGCGCTTTCGCAGTCGGTGACGAGCTGGCTCATCTGGCCAATGTATTACGCGGGCCAGTTGCTGATCGTGACCGGGGTCATCCGCACCGTGCGACGCGACCACCAGGCCTAGAGCGGCGCGGCGATCGTGGTGCGGTGCAGCTCGCGGCGGTGGCCCTCGTAGCCGCCGGTTGCCCTGTGGAGCACCGCGCGGTTGTCCCACAAGACCAGCATTCCCTGCTCCCACCGGCGGTGATGGACGAACTCGTCGCGCGTCTGCCACGCATACAGCTCGCGCAGGAGCGGCAGGGCTTCCGTGTCGGGCATTCCCTCGATGCCGATGATGTAGCCGAAGGTGCTGAAAAAGCCTCGGCGGCCGGTCTCGGGGTGAGTCGCGATCAATGGATGGTTTTGTGTTGCCATCGCGGCATTGCTCGGGCGGATGTCCATCGAGCGGCCCGCGTCCTTCTCCCCGTATGTCCCGCTGGGCGCATAGGCGTAGCGCGCGCTGTGGACCGAGACCAGCTCCTCGAGCTCGCGCTTGCGCGAGTCGGGCAGCGCGTCCCACGCGGCGTGCTGATCGGCGAACAGCGTATCGCCGCCCACCGGCGGGATGTCGATCGCGAGCAGGCAAGTGCCGGCCGGCGGCCGCGCGAGGAAGCTCCAGTCGCTGTGCCAGTTTTCGGCGAACAGCGGCGTCGTCTCGTCGGCCTCGCGGCGGATGGCGGCGATGTGCGCGCGGCCCGCGATCGGCGCGAAGAACGGATCCTCGCCGAACCCGCCCATCGCCAGCGTGAACCGCTCGAGCGCGTCGTCGTCCATCGTCTGCTCGCGGAAGGCGAGCACCCGATGCTCGAGCCACGCGGCGCGGATCGCCGCGACGAGCTCGGGCGAAAGCTCCCCGGCCAGGTCGATCCCGCTGACGGTGGCCCCACACGCCTCGCCGGAGGGCTCGACCCGCATCCTAGGCGTCGGGCTCGCCCGCGATGTCGTCGTCGCTCTGCGGGGGAGTGTAGGGCTCGGTCTCGTCCGACACCCGAGCAACCAGCTCCTCGGCAATCGCCTCCTCGGCGGGGTTCTCTGGCTCGGCCTCCTCGTCGAGCCGCACCGCCGAGACGACATGCTCGCCGTCGGCCACGTGGAACAGGCGCACCCCGGCGCTCGAGCGGCCGATCACGCGGAGCGAATCGAGCCCGATGCGGATCAGCTTGGCCTGGTCGGTCACCAGCATCAGCTGATCGCCCTGCGTTGCGGTGAAGCTCGCCACCACCGGCCCGTTGCGGCCGATGTTGTCGATATTGGTGATCCCTTGCCCGCCGCGTCCGGTCCGGCGATATTCGTAGGCAGAGGACAGCTTGCCGTAGCCGTTGGCGCAGACGGTCAGGATGAACTGCTCCTTCGCCGCGAGTTCGGCGAAGCGTTCGGGCGAGAGGTCGGGCTCGCCTTCCTTCTCCGCCTTCCACGGAGCGAAGCGGAGATAGCGCTCGCGTTCCTCGGCGTCGGTTCCCACCCGGTGGAGAATGGACAGCGAGACGACCTCGTCGTCGCCCTTCAGCGTCATGCCCCGCACCCCGGTGCTGGTGCGGCTCTGGAATTCGCGGACATCGTCGGCGGCGAAACGGATCGCCTTGCCCTGGCGGCTGGCGAGCAGCACGTCGTCGGTCGATTCGAGCAACGCCACCCCGATCAGCCGGTCGTCGCTGCCGTCCTCGAACCGCATCGCGTACTTGCCGTTGCTGGGGATGTTGGCGAACGCGTCCATCGAGTTGCGGCGCACGCTCCCCTTGGCGGTAGCGAACACGACGTTGAGGGCGCCCCAGGTGCTCTCATCCTCGGGCAGCGGCAGCACGGCGGTGATCGTCTCGCCCCCATTTTCGAAATTCGGGTCGAGCGCGGGGAGCAGGTTGACGATGGGCCTCCCGCGGGTGTTGGCGCCCCCCTCGGGCAGGCGCCAGACCTTGAGCCGATAGACTTTGCCCGCGGTCGAGAAGAACAGCACCGGGTTGTGCGTGCTGGTGACGAACATGTTCGACACCGCGTCCTCTTCCTTGGTCGCCATTCCCGCGCGGCCTTTGCCGCCGCGGTTCTGCGCGCGGAAGGTCGAGAGCGGGGTGCGCTTGATGTACCCGTCGAGGGTGACGGTGACGACCATCTCATCGCGCTCGATGAGGTCTTCGTCCTCGAGCCCGTCCCACGCCGGGGCGATCTCGCTGACGCGCGGGGTGGCATAGAGCTCGCGGATTTCCCGCAGCTCGGCGCGCATCACCTCGTAGAGCTTCGCGCGGTCGCCGAGGATCGAGAGGTATTCGCCGATCGCCGCGGCCAGCCCCTCGAGCTCGCCGCCGATCTCGTCGCGGCCCAGGGCGGTGAGCCGGTGGAGCCGCAATTCCAGGATCGCGCGCACCTGCCGCTCGCTCAGGCGGTACGTGCCGCCCTGCTCCTCGGTGGTCGGCTCGATCGCCTCGACGAGCGCGATGTACCGCGCGATGTCGCCGATCGGCCATTCCCGGCCGAGCAGCGCGGCGCGCGCTTCGGCCGGGTTCCGTGACCGGCGGATCATCGCCACGACCTCGTCGAGGTTCGACACCGCGACGACGAGGCCGAGCAGGATGTGCGCCCGGTCGCGCGCCTTGGCGAGCTCGAACTTGGTCCGCCGGGTGATCACCTCCTCGCGGAAAACGATGAACGCCTGGAGGATGTCCTTGAGGCCGAGCGTCTCGGGCCGCCCGCCGCGGATCGCCAGCATGTTCGCCGGAAAGCTCGCCTGCGCCGGGGTGTGCCGCCAGATCTGGTTGAGCACCACTTCGGCCGTCGCGTCGCGCTTGAGATCGATCACCACCCGCACGCCCTGGCGGTTGGATTCGTCGCGCACGTCGGTGATGCCCTCGATCCGCTTGTCCTTGGCGGCCTCGGCGATCTTCTCGACCAGGCCGTTCTTGCCGATCTGGTAAGGAATGCTGGTCAGCACGATCGACTGCCGATCCCCACGGCCGGTTTCGACCGTGTGCCGCGCGCGCATCAGGATCGAGCCGCGGCCGGTCATGTAGGCGGCACGGGCGCCCGATTGCCCGAGGATCAGCGGAGCGGTCGGGAAGTCCGGGCCCGGGATGATCTCGAGCAGTGCCTCGGGCGCGAGCAGCGGATCGTCGATCAGCGCCAGGCAGCCGTCGATCACCTCGCCCAGGTTATGCGGGGGGATGTTGGTCGCCATGCCGACCGCGATCCCGCCGGCCCCGTTGACCAGCAGGTTGGGAAAGCGCGCCGGCAGCACCGTCGGCTCGCGCCGCGATCCGTCGTAGTTGTCGGCGAAATCGACCGTATCCTTGTCGAGATCGTCGAGCAGCGCGTTGGCTACCCGCGCCAGCCGCGCCTCGGTGTAGCGCATGGACGCCGGCGGATCGGGGTCCATCGAGCCGAAGTTGCCCTGGCCGTCGATCAGCGGGACCCGCAGGGACCACGGCTGCACCATCCGCGCCAGCGCGTCGTAGATCGCGCTGTCGCCATGCGGGTGATAGTTGCCCATCACGTCGCCGACGATCTTGGCGCTCTTGCGATAGGGCCGCCCGGCGACGAAGCCGCCTTCGTTACTGGCGAACAGGATGCGCCGGTGCACGGGCTTCAGCCCATCGCGCACGTCGGGCAGCGCGCGCGAGACGATCACGCTCATCGCGTAATCGAGGTAGCTCGTCTTCATCTCGTCGACGATGTCGACGCGGGCGTATTCGGCCGGCGATGCGGGGGGGCTCAGGGTATCGGTATCGTCGCTCAAGTCTTTGCCGTTCCGGTTGGGTGCGCGGGCAGCGCGGCGGGCTGCGCGGGCCTCTCGCCCAGACCTAGGGGAAGGGGGGTCGAACCGCCAGTTGACCGGCGCCGCGAGGCACTCTTGGCGGCCCGTTTTCCACATAAGATTGGCGCCGCCCGAAGGCAATGGCCGGCGCCTGTCCGGCCCACACTTA
>JBHWTG010000078.1:0-2869 GCA_043427735.1 Tsuneonella sp.
TTAAGTAAGGCGCCGAGCCGCATCTGGGTGCAGGTCGCCACCGGCAAGGACCCGGCCGCGCTGGCGTTCGACTGGCGCAAGTTCGCCCGCCAGGCGCCCGCGCTGCTCGGCAAGCGCAGCGGCTACACCGCCAAATGGGGCGAAACGCGGCGCCTGCTCACCGGTCCGGTCGATTCGACCGCGGCCGCCAACAAGCTCGTCGCCGAGCTGAAGAAAGCCGGCATCGACGCGTTCGCGTTCACCAGCGCCGAAGGCGAGGACGTCGCCCAGCTGAAGTGACGCCGGGCCGCCGCCGACCGAGCGCTTTTGCACAAGCTGTGAACAGGGTTGTCGGGTTGTCCCCAGCCGTTAACCACGGCTCGATTGCGGGCCCCGGGGCGCATCGCGCATTGAGCCGGCGATGGGATCGCCACGATGAGAACCGCGCACGACGACTTGACCGAATCGGCCGACGACGCGGCCCCGGTCGACATGCTCGCGGCGCTGTTCGAGGCGCGCGGGTGGGCGCACGAGATCGTCTCGCCCGACGAGATCTCGGGCGAGATCCAGGGCAGCTGGACGAGCTACCAGGTGCGCGCGATCTGGCGGCCCGAGGACAACGTGCTGCAGCTGCTCTGCCTGCCCGACATCCGCGTGGCGCAAGGCAAGCGCCGCGCCGCGCACGAGCTGCTCGCGCTGGTCAACGAGCAGCTCTGGCTCGGCCATTTCGACGTCTGGTCGCAAGGCGGCATGCTGGTCTATCGCCATGGGCTGCTGCTCGGCGACGAGGGGCTGATGAGCCTCACCCAGGCGCAAGGCCTGATCGAGACCGCGGTGGACGAGTGCGACCGGTTCTATCCCGCGTTCCAGTTCGTGCTGTGGGGCGACAAGACCCCGCAGGACGCGCTGGTGAGCGCGATGGTCGACGCCGCGGGCGAGGCTTGACCGTTCGCCTCCCCGCGAGCGGGAGGGGGGAGAATTGTGATGAGCGGGTTCAACTCCATCCTGATCGCCGGTTACGGGGCGATGGCCGGGGCGATGGTCGAAGGCTGGCTGGCGTCGGGGCTGCCCCCCGCAATGGTCACCCTCTACGGCCCGCGCGCCAGGCCCGCGCCCGAGGGCGTGCGCTTCGTCACCGAGGTTCCGGAGGGGCCGTTCGAGGCGCTCGTGCTCGGCTTCAAGCCGCAGATGCTGCGCGCCGCGGCGGCGCCGCTGGCGCCGCTCGCGGGGCCGGAGACGACGGTGATCTCGGTGCTCGCCGGGGTCGAGCTCGCCAGCCTCGCGCGCCATTTCCCGCGCGCGGGGGGGATCGTGCGGATGATGCCCAATCTCGCCGCCGCGCTCGGCAAATCGGCGACCGCGCTGGTCGGCCGAGGGCTCGACCCCGCGCGGCGCGAAGCGGCGGACGATCTTGCGCGTCGGCTCGGCAGCGCCGAGTGGCTCGCCGACGAGAGCCGGTTCGATCTGGTCGCGGCGCTCGCCGGATCGGGCCCGGCGTTCGTCTACCGCTTCGTCGACGCGCTGGCCGAAGCTGCGGCCCGGCTGGGGCTCGAGCCGGGGCTGGCGGAGCGGCTGGCGCTGCGGACGGTGGAAGGCGCCGCGGCGCTCGCGGCCCAGGCGCCACTTTCGCCGGGCGAGCTCGCCGGCAAAGTCGCCAGCCCCGGCGGGATGACCCGCCGCGGGCTCGAGGTGCTCGATGCGGACGAGGCGCTGGTGCGGCTGATCGAGCACACCTTGCGCGCGGCGCGCGATCGCGGGCGCGAGCTGGCCGCCGCGGCCCGCACCGACGGTTAATGCAACCATGTCCGGTTTCGCTTGAAAATAGCGGGCCGACACTCGATATTCGCGCGTGAGCCCACACGGCATCTCGCCGCGGGCCAGAGGAGCAGGATTGACAATGGCCGAACTAGATCCCCGCACGACGACCACGAGCTTCGGCTCGGTGCCGCGCGCCGGCGGCGCGGTCGTTTTCGACGCTGGGCTGCGCAAGCACATGCTGTCGATCTACAACTACATGACCAGCGGCGTGCTGCTGACCGGCATCGTCGCGTTGCTGTTTTCGCAGGACGGGGCCGATTCCCCGGCCGCGCGCCTGTTCACCGGTGGCGGCATCCTCGCCTGGGTGGTGATCCTTTCGCCGCTGGCGATCGTGTTCGCGATGAGCTTCGGAGCGAACCGGTTTTCCAAGACCACGCTGCAGGCGATGTACTGGGCGTTCGCAACCCTCATGGGCCTGTCGCTGTCGACGATATTCCTGGTTTACACCGGCGCGTCGATCGCGGTGACGTTCTTCGCCACGGCGGCTGCGTTCGCCGGCCTGAGCCTCTACGGCTATACCACTCAGAAGAACCTGTCCGGCTGGGGCAGCTTCCTGATCATGGGCGTGGTCGGGCTGCTGGTGGCGATGATCATCAACATGTTCCTCCAGAGCCCGGCGCTGATGTACGCGATCAGCTTCATCGGCGTGCTGATCTTCGCAGGCCTCACCGCCTACGACACCCAGCGCCTGAAGGAGCAATACGCGATGCTTCGGGGCACCGAGTTCGCCGGCAAGGCGATCGTGCTCGGGGCGTTGACGCTGTATCTCGACTTCATCAACATGTTCCAGTTCCTGCTGAGCTTCATGGGCAGCCGCGAATAGTCGCAGCCAGGACTCGTTCTGTCGTGCCCGGGGTGCGAGCCGCATCCCGCGCATTTTCTTTGCTCGAGCGAGGCGATAGGGCTTCGCGCTTCAGCCGCGCGAAAGGCGCGCGCTGGCATCCGATGCGGGCTGAGGAGGGCCGCGCCGCATGAATTCCAAGTCGCCTGCACGTATTCGATTGATCCCCGTCGCCGCGGGGCTGGCCATGCTTGGCGCGTGCGCCACGCCGCCGCCGCCCCCGCCACACTA
>JBHWTG010000079.1:0-5742 GCA_043427735.1 Tsuneonella sp.
GCTCTCCTCCATCTTCACCAGCACCTGGTTGCCGGCGGGATCGGGAAATTCGCTTGTCCCGACTTCGACGGTCAGCGTGCCGTCGGGGGCGAGGGTGGTGAACAGCTGCTTGCCGGTGGTGGTCACGTCGAGTCTCCCAGTTGCGCTTTGCAACCGTCGCTAGGCGCGCGCCGCGCCGCTGACTAGCCCTCCGCGGGATAGAGCGCGCGCACGAAGTAAAGCCCGTGTGGCGGGGCGTTGAGGCCCAGAGCCTGGCGGTCGCGCGCTGCGAGCGCTTCGGCCACCCGCTCGGGCTCCCACCGGCCCATGCCGACGAGCGCCAAGCAGCCGACCATGCTGCGCACCTGATGATGCAGGAAGCTGCGCGCGGCCGCCTCGACGATCACGTGCTCCTGCTCGCGCCGGACCGCGAGCCGGTCGAGTGTCTTGACCGGGCTCGCCGCCTGGCACTGGACCGAGCGGAAGGTGGTGAAGTCGTGGTTGCCGACGAGCGCCTGCGCGGCGCGGTGCATCGCCTCGGCATCGAGCGGCGGGCCGATCCGCCACGCGCGGCCGCGCTCGAGCGTCAGCGGCGCGCGGCGGTTCACAATGCGGTATTCGTAGGCGCGGCCGATGCAACTGAAGCGCGCGTGCCACTCGTCCGGCACCGCTTCGCAGGCGAGCACGGCGACCGGATCGGGCCTGAGGTGGGCGTTGAGCGCTTCCATCAGCCGGAACGGCGCGATGGTCCTGGCGATGTCGACGTGCGCGCGCATCGCCAGCGCGTGGACCCCGGTGTCGGTGCGGCCCGCGGCGTGGAGTGTGACCGCCTCCCCGGTGACGGCGCGCACCGCGTCCTCCACCGCGCCTTGCACCGTGGGCGCATTCTCCTGTCGCTGGAGCCCCGCGAACGGGCCGCCGTCGAACTCCAGCGTAAGCGCGAAGCGGGTCATACGGCGGCGCGGGTGTCTCGACTGCGGCCTGCGGCCTCCGCTCGACACGAACGGATGAGTCGGGCAATTCTCCCACCCGTTCGTGTCGAGCAGCCCGCGCAGCGGGCGCCTGTCGAGACACGCTTTGCCCTCATCCCACCAGCGTCCCCGCCGGGATCGGCTTGCCGCGCAGGAAGGCCTCCGCGTCCATCGCCGGTTTGCCGGCGCGCTGGAGGCGGAGCGGGCGCAGCGCGGCATAGCCGCAGGCGATCGTCAGCGTGTCGTCGAGCGTCACGCCCGGCTTGCCCTCGCGCGCGACGACCTGGGCCTTGAGCACCTTGATCCGCTCCCCATCGAGCTCGAACCACGCGCCGGGGAAGGGGGCGAGGCCGCGCACCTGGCGCTCGATCGCCTCGGCATCGCCGCGCCAGTCGATCCGGGCCTCGGCCTTGTCGATCCTCGGGGCGTGCGTCGCATCGAGCTCGTTCTGCTCCGCCGCCTCGAGGTTGGAGAGATCGTGCAGCACTTCGACCATCAGCCCCGCGCCGAGCTCGGCGAGCTCGGCGGTGAGCTCGCCCGCGGTCTTGTCCTCGATCGGCGTGCGCGCGGCCTTGAGCATCGGCCCCGTGTCGAGACCGGCTTCCATTCGCATGATCGTCACCCCGGTCACCGGATCGCCGGCCATGATCGCGCGCTGGATCGGCGCCGCCCCGCGCCAGCGGGGGAGCAGGCTGGCGTGGACGTTGAGGCAGCCGCGCGCGGGTATGTCGAGCACCGCTTGCGGCAGGATCAGCCCGTAGGCGGCCACCACCGCGATCTCGGGCGCGAGCGCCGCCAGATCGGCCTGGACCTCCGGCGCCCGGAGCGACTTCGGCACGCGCACCGGAATGCCGCGCGCTTCGGCCTCCACCTGCACCGCGCTCGGCTGCAGGTGCCTGCCCCGGCCTGCCGGGCGCGGCGGGCGGGTGTAGGCCGCGACCACCTCGTGCCCGGCCCCGGCGAGAGCCACAAGCGTCGGCACCGCGAAAGCCGGCGTTCCCATGAAGACGATGCGCACCTGATTCCTTCCCACAGCGCGAGCGCTCTTCGACAGGCTCAGCCCGGGCGCAAGCCGGAAAAAAATCTAGCCACATCCGCTCGTCCTGAGCCTGTCGGAAGCGTAGCTGATGCGAAGCATCAACGACGACAAGCCCGGCCCGAGCGGTTAGGGGGAGCGGCATGGCATCGCAAGAGATCGAGGCGCTGGCGGGCGCGCTGGCGCGGCTGCCGGGGCTCGGGCCCCGCAGTGCGCGGCGCGCCGTGCTGTGGCTGGTCAAGCGGCGCGAGACGGCGCTGCGCCAGCTCCTCGCCGCATTGGGCGAGGTGCAGGACAAGCTGGTCGAATGCGCCACCTGCGGCAATGTCGATACCGCCAACCCCTGCGGCGTGTGCGCCGATCCGCGGCGCGATCCGCGCTCGCTGTGCGTGGTCGAGGACGTCGCCGATCTGTGGGCGCTCGACCGCGCGCGCCTGTTCACCGGGCGCTATCACGTGCTCGGCGGGCGCCTGTCGGCGCTCGACGGGGTGGGGCCCGAGGACCTCGCCATCGGCCGGCTGATCGAGCGCGTGGGCCAGAGAGACGAGGGCGGTGGGATCGACGAGGTGGTGCTGGCGATGAACGCCACGCTCGAAGGCCAGACCACGGCGCACTACATCGCCGAGCGGCTCGAGGGAATGCCGGTGCGGATCACCCAGCTCGCGCACGGGCTGCCCGTTGGCGGCGAGCTCGATTACCTCGACGAGGGCACTTTGGCGCAAGCGCTGCGCGCGCGGCGTCCGGTGGGTTAGTTGTTCACGCGAAGACGCGAAGAGGGCAGCGCCCGCGGCAAAGCCGCTCTGCTCCTCTGGGGCCTAGCATAGGCGAATTGCCTGCGGCGCAGACTGCCCTCTTGGCGCCTTCGCGTGAAACTCCGGCAATGGTTGAAGCAGACCGCTGTCAGGCCTATGTGCGCCCCATGGCCATTCGTCAGATTCTCGAGGTGCCGGACCCCCGGCTGAAGACGGTGTCGACCCCCGTCGAGGTGTTCGACGACGAGCTCAGGACGCTCGTCGCCGACATGTTCGAGACGATGTACGACGCGCCGGGAATCGGGCTCGCGGCGATTCAGGTCGGCGTTCCCAAGCGGGTGCTGGTGATCGATCTCCAGCCCGAAGACCCCGACGCCGAGCCGGTGGCGTGCGACCATGATCATTCGCATGGGGGCCACCACCATCACCACCACCAGCCGACGATCAAACAGCCGCGGGTGTTCGTGAATCCCGAAATCCTCGATCCCGCCGAGGAACTGGCGACGTATCAGGAGGGCTGCCTGTCGGTCCCCGAAGTCTACGCCGACATCGACCGCCCGGCGACCTGCCGCGTGCGCTGGCAGGACCTCGACGGGAACGTGCACGAGGAAACGATGGAAGGCCTGATGGCCACCTGCATCCAGCACGAAATGGACCACCTCGACGGCGTGCTGTTCATCGACCATCTCAGCCGGCTGAAGCGGCAGATGGTGCTCAAGAAGCTGCAAAAGCTGCGCCAGGCGGCCTGAGGCGGCTCGCAGCTATCTCGACTACGACCTGCGGTCTCCGCTCGATACGAACGGGGGTAATCGAAGCGAGACCCGTTCGTGTGAAGAGCCCGCGTAACGGGCGCCCGTGGAGGGCTGCATCAGGCCATAAGCGGGTCAGATACGACAGCCGCTCACCCTGAGCTTGTCGAAGGGTGCAGGCGCGGCGCTCCGTCCTTCGACAGGCTCAGGACGCGCGGACTCGGTGAAATGTTACGCCGCGTCGTGCGCGAAGGTGCTGCGCTCGCCATCGGCGTGAACCTCGGCGTTGAGCTCGGTCAGCGCGCGGCGGCAGTCTTCGGCGCATTCGCGGCACATCTGCGCGCACCGCCGGCAGTGCGCGTGATCGTGCCGCGCGCATTCCTCCGCGCAGACCTCGCACGCCTCGATGCACACCGCGAGCGCGGAGCGGATCAACTGGCGGTTCTCGTCGGTCCGGCGGCTGGCGACGCGATAGGCCATCGTGCACACGTCGGCGCAGTCGAGGCACAGGCGGATGCAGCGGCGCATGTCCATCGTCTCGGCGCTGCACGCGTCGGCGCAGGAGTTGCAGATCGCCGCACATTCCATCGCGTGCTTGACCGCCTCTACCAGGCTCTCGTTCTCGTTGCCGGCGACATCGGGATGCTCGCGGATCATTTCCTTGATCGACATGGTTTTTCTCTCCTTCGCTATGGGAGCGTGCGAGCGCCGGGAATGGTTCCAGAATTGCCTTTCCTACAGCTCTCGTTCCGGGTATGTTCCGAAACCGGATTCGGCCGTGGGTTTTGCTCGTGGATGGTCTGGGCTGCGATCCTGGCGCGGAGCGATTTTCGGGTGAACTTCGAGACAACTTCGCAGACCGGCGCGCTGTTGGTGGATCGGATGAGTAAGGGCTGAGATGGACGCTGCCGCGATTGTATTTGTTCTCATCGCGCTGGGCGCCGGTCTGGCGCTCGGCTGGTTTGCCGGGTCGCGCCCGGCGGCCGACTGGCGCGCCCGCCATGGCGAGCGCGAGGGCGAGTGCAGGACGCTCACCGAAAAGCTCTCGGCGATGGTGCCCGAACTCGCGACGATGAGCGAACGCGCGGCGCGGGCCGACGCGCTGGCCGCAGCGCTCGACGCGGCGCGCGAGGAGAACGCCGCGTTCAGGGCCGAGCGCGCGGGGTTCGCCGAACAGAAGCGCCTGCTCGAGGAAAGCCGCGAGAAGCTGCTCAAGGAGTTCGAGAACACCGGTGCCAAAGTGCTTGATGCGGCACAGGAAAAAATGCTCGCGGCGGCGGCCGAGCGGCTCGGGCATTCGGAGAAGGCGTCCGAGGAGAAGATCAAGGCGCTGCTCGATCCGGTGGGCGCGCGGCTCAAGGCTTACGAGGAGCAGGTCGCCGCGCTCGAGGCCAAGCGGGTCGATTCGTTCGGCCAGCTCACCGGGCTGATCGAATCGATGAAGGCGGGGCAGGAGGAAGTCCGGCGGGAGGCTGCCCGGCTGGGCAATTCGCTCACCAACGCGCCCAAGGCGCGCGGCCGCTGGGGCGAGCGCGCGCTGCAGAATGTCCTGGAGCAATGCGGGCTTAGCGAGCACACCGACTTCACTCTCGAGCATTCGCTCGAGACCGAGGAGGGCCGCCTGCGGCCCGACGCGATCATCCGTGTGCCCGGGCAGAAGAAGCTGGTGATCGACGCGAAAGTCTCCCTCAATGCCTATCAGGCGGCGTTCGAATGCGAGGACGAGAGCGAGCGGCGGCGACATCTCGACGCGCACGCGCGCGCGATGCGCGGGCACGTCCAGACGCTGGGGGCCAAGAGCTATCAGAGCCAGTTCGACGAGGCGCCCGACTACGTGGTGATGTTCGTGCCCGGCGAGCACTTCGTCGCCGCGGCGCTCGAGCACGATCCGGAGCTGTGGGATTTCGCATTCCGCAACAAGGTCTTGCTCGCCACTCCTACCAATCTGGTGGCGATCGCGCGGACGGTCGCGCAAGTCTGGCGGCAGGACACGATAGCGCGCGAGGCGATCGAGATCGGCAAGGCCGGCGCCGAACTCTACGACCGCCTCGCCGTCGCCGCCGAACACATGAAGCGCGTTGGCGGCGGGCTCGAATCCGCGGTCAGCAACTACAACAAGTTCGTCGGCAGCTTCGAGCGCAACGTCCTTTCGGCAGGGCGGCGGCTGAAGGACAAGGGCATCGAGATCGGCAAGCGTGAGATCGAGGCCGTGCCGCTGGTCGAGGCCGCGCCGCGTTACACCGAGAGCGAGACGG
>JBHWTG010000080.1:0-4602 GCA_043427735.1 Tsuneonella sp.
ACAGTGGGTTCCGGTGAGCACGCTCGTCGCGCGGATCGACGAGGAGCGGATCGCGAGCGCCACGCCGTGCGGGCTCGCCGGGGCGATCCGGCTGTGGCTGGCGTCACAGCGGGAGGGCGAGGCCGAGCGCGAGCCCTAGCGCGCCGCATATCGCGAGCGTCGTCACGATCCCGCGCCTGCCTGCGAAGATCAGCGCCAGCGCCACCGCCGCGATCGCCCCCGCGCGCCAGTCGAAGCTGGCGAGCACCGGGAGGCCGCTCGCGCGCACTTCGCGGAACAGCACGTGGAGCGCGAACCACAGCGCGAGGTTGGCGATCACGCCCACCACCGCGGCGGTGATCGCCGCCAGCGCGCCCTGTAGCGCCGGGCTGCGCTCCAATCGGTCCATCCACGGCGCGCAGGCGAAGATCCACAGGAAGCACGGCGCGAAAGTGACCCAGGTGGTGAGTCCCGCGGCGGCGATTCCGGCGGCGAGCGGGGTCAGCGGCGCGGCGTCGCGGAAGCCGGCGAGGAAGCCGACGAACTGGGTCACCATAATCAGCGGGCCGGGCGTCGTTTCGGCCAGGCCGAGGCCGTCGGCCATCTCGCCGGCGCTGAGCCAGCCGAGCCCGGCGACCGCCTCCTGCGCCATATAGCCGAGCACCGCGTAGGCGCCGCCGAAGGTGACCACCGCGAGCTTGGAGAAGAACACGCCCACGTCCCACAGCACGTGTCCCGTGCCGATTGCCGCGGCGACCAGCGCCATCGGCGCGGCCCAGATCGCCAGCCACAGCGCGATCGTGCCGAGCGTGGTCCGCAGCAGCGCGCGCCCGTTCGGCCCTCCGACCGCAGCGGGCGCCTCGCGCGCGCCGAGCCAATCGCGGCTAACCCGGCTCACCACGGCGCCGATCGCCGCCGCGCCCGCGATCACGACCGGGAATGGCGCCCCCAACAGCGCCAGCGCCAGGAAGGCGGCGAGGGCGAGAGCTAGCTTGAATCGCGTCTTGAGCGCCCGGCCGGCGACCCGGACGAGCGCCTGCGCGACAATCGCCAGCACCGCCGCCTTGATCCCAAGGAACAGCGCGGCGAACCAGGCGAGACCGGTCGCGGCCACGTAAAGCAGCGACAGCGCCAGCATCACGGCTGCGCCCGGGAGCACGAACAGGAGCCCGGCGACGAGCCCGCCGCGCACGCCGTGCAGGCGCCAGCCGATCCATGTGGCGAGCTGCTGCGCTTCCGGCCCCGGCAACAGGTTGCACAAATTGAGCGCACGCAGAAACGCACCCTCCTCGACCCATTTGCGCTGGTCGACGAATTCGCGGTGCATCAGCGCTATCTGTCCGGCGGGCCCGCCGAAGCTGAGCGCGCCGATCTTGACGCTGGTGCGCATGAGCTCGGCGAAGGACGGCTGTTCGATCTGGCTCATCGCCGCCGGTGTCGCGGCCCCGACTGGACGCCGCAAGCGCAAAGAAAAGCGGGCGGCTCCCGAAGGTACCGCCCGCCTCTTGCCCCGTCAGGAGCGATCCAGTCCCGTTGCTCCTTTAGTAGGTCGCCGGGGGATCGCTGGCGGGGAAGCTTTCGTCGCTGGCCTGGTCCGCCTTGTCCCAGTCCTTCGCGGTGTCGTCCCGCATAGCATCGGGGCCGGCGCTGCGCACCTGGTGAATGTTGCCGCTGCTCCCTTCGCCCCCGGCGAACGCCGGAGCCGCTGAACGATCGGCGAAATTCTTCTCGTAGTACTTGTATCCAACGTAGCCCAGCGCACCGAGCGCGGCGAGTTTGAGCAGTGCCATCACGAACCTCCTGTGGCTTCGGGAGGGTAAACGCGGCCCGGGCCGAGTCGTATCCCGCGAAAAGCGACTCTATTCGTCGCCCACCCGCGCAACCTGCGCGCCGACCAGCGCGAGCTTTTCCTCGAGCCGCTCGTAGCCGCGGTCGAGATGGTAAAGCCGGCGCACTTGCGTCTGCCCCTCGGCCGCCAGCCCGGCGATCACCAGGCTCATCGAGGCGCGCAGGTCGGTCGCCATCACTTCGGCCCCGGTCAGCTTGCCGACCCCGTGGACGATCGCGGTCCGACCCGAAGTTTCGATGTGCGCGCCCATGCGGTTCAATTCGGGCACGTGCATGTAGCGGTTTTCGAAGATCGTCTCGTTCAGGACGCTGGTGCCCTCGGCGACGGTCAGCAGCGCCATCAGCTGCGCCTGCATGTCGGTGGCGAGGCCCGGATAGGGCGCGGTCGAGAGAGTGACCGCCCTCAGCCCCTCACCGGCCGCGACCCGCACGCCGCCCTTCTCCGCATCGGCGTGGACGCCGATGGTGCGCAGCGCATGGAGCGTCGCCTGCATCTCCTCCGCCCTCGCGCCCTCGAGCAGCACCTCGCCCCCCGTGATCGCCGCCGCACAGGCATACGAGCCCGCCTCGATCCGGTCGGGCATCACGCGGTAGGTCGCCCCGTGCAGCCGCGGCTTGCCGTGGACCGTGAGGTCCGAGGTGCCGATCCCTTCGATCTCCGCGCCCATCGCCACGAGCAGGTTGCACAAGTCGACGATCTCGGGCTCGCGCGCGGCGTTGAACAGGCGGCAGGTGCCGCTGGCGAGCGCAGCCGCCATCAGCGCGTTCTCGGTCGCGCCGACCGAGACCACCGGGAAATCGTATTCGCCACCCGGCAGGCCCCCGTCGGGCGCGTAGGCGGCGACATAGCCGGCCGCGACCTCGATCACCGCGCCGAACGCGGCGAGCGCCTTCAGGTGCAGGTCGATCGGCCGGTTGCCGATCGCGCACCCGCCGGGCAGCGAGACTTTCGCCTCGCCCATCCGCGCGAGCATCGGCCCGAGCACGAGGATCGAGGCGCGCATCTTGCGCACCAGGTCGTAGGGCGCGACGCTGTTGGTGATCCGCGTCGCCTCGAGCGTCATCACCCGGCCGAAATCCTCCGGGCGGTTGCCCTGGATCACAGTGGTCACGCCGAACTGGTTCATCAGGTGCTGGAAGCCGTCGATATCGGCCAGCCGCGGCAGGTTCCTGAGCGTCAGCGGCTCGTCGGTCAGCAGCGAGCAAGGGATCAGCGTGAGCGCGGCGTTCTTGGCGCCGCTGATCGGAATGGTGCCGGACAGGCGCTTGCCGCCCTCGACGATGATCTTGTCCATCGTGTGCGTTTAGCGCGCACGCAGCGTCGCACAAGAAGGGGTTCGCGCGCAGGCGCGGAGGAAGCGGAGGGCGCGGAGAGGCTGGGCCATTCCTCCCGCGCGGAGCGCCCTAATCGCCACGCCGGGCGGGAATTGCAGCCTGGCTCCAGCTTTATCACCGCTCCGCGGCCTCCGTTTCCCCGGCGGGCTCTGCGCGAACCAACTTACCAACTTACTTTTATTGACGGCCCCACCCGTGCCTGTAACCGCTGCCGGCATGACCAGTCGCAAACCCATCCGCAAGGCCGTGTTCCCCGTCGCCGGGCTCGGCACCCGCTTCCTGCCCGCGACCAAGGCGATCCCCAAGGAGCTGCTGCCGATCGTCGACCGGCCGCTGATCCAGTACGCGGTCGACGAGGCGCGCGAGGCGGGGATCGAGCAGATGATCTTCGTCACCGGACGCGGCAAGACCGCGATCGTCGAGCATTTCGACATCGCCTACGAACTCGAAACGACAATGGCCGAACGCAGCAAGTCGCTCGGTGTGCTCGAGCCGACGCGCGTGCGCCCGGGCGATCTGATAACCGTGCGCCAGCAGGTACCGCTGGGCCTCGGCCACGCGATCTGGTGCGCCCGCGCGATTGTCGGCGACGAGCCGTTCGCGATCCTGCTACCCGACGAGCTGATGGTCGGGGAGCCCGGCTGCATGAAGCAGATGGTCGAGGCGTACGAGCACGTCGGAGGCAACCTCATCTCGGTGCTCGAGGTGCCGGAGGACGAAGTCTCGAGCTACGGCGTGATCGCCCCCGGGGCGAGCATGTCGGACACGCTCACCGAAGTCGTCGGCCTGGTCGAGAAGCCGCCGCGGGCCGAGGCGCCCTCGAACAAGATCATCTCCGGCCGCTACATCCTGCAGCCCGAAGTGATGCGCACGCTCGAGCATCAGGAGAAGGGTGCCGGCGGCGAAATCCAGCTGACCGATGCGATGGCGCGGATGATCGGCAGCCAGCCGTTTCACGCGGTCACCTTCGCCGGCCGCCGGTTCGACTGCGGCAGCAAGGTCGGCTTCGTCGAGGCGACGCTGGCGCTGGCGCTGGAGCGCGCGGACATGGGCGCCGAGGTGCGCGCGGTGGCCGAGCGGCTGCTCGCCAGCCGATGACCGCCGCAGCGTGATCGCCACCCCGGCCTTTGTCGAGAGCATCGGGCTGACCGGCCATCAAGCGGTGACGCTCGGGGTGCTGGTGGCGGTGATCGCGGCGCTGATCATCGACCGGTTCCGCGCCGACGTGGTCGCGCTGACCGGCGCGGCGGTGCTGCTGATGACGGGCGCGGTGCGCCCGGTGGACGTCCAGGTGGCATTCGCCAGCCCGGCGATCATCGCCCTCGCCAGCCTGTTCGTGATTGCCTATGCGATGGAGCGCGCGGGTCTGCTCGATCTCGCGATCCGCGGCGGGGTGTGGATCGCGCGCAAGGCGGGCGCGGCGGGCATCTGGGTGGAGGG